>JBIJAB010000091.1:0-4379 GCA_044345975.1 Rhodoluna sp. | reverse complement strand
ATGTGAATATTGAGACTGCACGTTTAGTGCTCAGACCGATGAGATTGACTGATGCTCCAGATTTGTTTGAGTATCAGTCAAACCCAGACATAGTGAGATATATTCCTTGGCCTGAGGGAACTGCTGAAACGGTTCAGTCACATATTGAAAAGACTCTTGCGAAAAGCTCGTCATCGCCAAAGGCGGAAGGCGACTACTTGGTGCTGGTATGGGAACTCAAGTCGAATGGCAAGGTCATCGGCCAATCGAATCTCAACGTGTACTCCACAGAGCATAACTGCGCTGAGATCGGATGGGTAACTCATCAAGACTTTCAGCGTCAGGGCTACGCACGCGAATCTTCAGAGGCAGTCCTAAAGTACGCATTTGAAGTCCTCGACTTTCACCGCGTAATCGCGGTAATGGATACGCGCACACCTGCATCCGCTGCAGTGGCAAATAGTTTGGGCATGCGTAAGGAGGGCGAGTTCAAGGAGGTTGAGTTTTTCAAAGGCTCCTGGTGCGACATGTGGACCTATGCGATTCTTAAATCTGAGTTTGAGCGCCCTCGGCAGGAATCGAACCTGCGACCAAGAGATTAGAAGGCTCTTGCTCTATCCACTGAGCTACGAAGGCTTTGCCTATATAGATAGGCTCCTCTAGTTTAGCCCCTCTCGAGAGTTAGAGTTAGGTGTGCTGAAAAGACTCCTTACTATTTCAAGGCCTGTGCTATGGGTCAACACCATTGGTACGACCATGATGGGCCTTTGGCTGACTGGAAGCTTATGGAGCTGGGATGCCATCTGGCTTTTGCTCTGGGTAACTCTTCCTTTTAACCTTCTTATCTATGGCATCAACGACATCTTTGATCAAGAAACCGACAACATCAACATCCGCAAGGGTGGTTACGGTGGAGCCAAGATTGACCCTAAAGAGGTCCCTTGGATTTCATGGGGTGTTGTTTTACTGAACTCCCCTTTCCTAGTCTTCTTTGCTTTGAACTACTCTTTGGAAGCAAACATTTGGATCTGGGCTTATAGCCTCACCTTCCTTTTCTATTCAGCTCCACCAGCAAGGTTTAAAGGTCGTCCTTTCCTGGATTCAATAAGTAATGCGGACTATGCATTCCCTCTAGCAATCGTTCCTTTGGCCCTAGGTGAAGAACCTGTTTGGCTGGCAGTCTTCGCTCTTATGGCTTGGAGCTTGGCTAAACACACTTACGATGCAATTCAAGATATCGAAGAAGACGAGTTTGTTGGAATCAAAACAACTGCTGTTTATCTTGGAGTGAAGAAGTCTTTGGTTTGGGTTGGTTTCTGGTGGCTAGTTTCAACCATCATGTTTGCCTTTGTAAACATTCCTTTGGCTATTGCTAACGGAGCCTATGCTTTCTGGTTGATTTGGCTAATGGTCAAAGATGATTCGGCGACCAACGCCAAGAGAATCTATAAATACTCTGTTGCTTTTCCCTACGTAGTGGGAACCGTTGCAGGTTTTCAGCTCGTCTTCTTCATGGCTTTGGAGATCCTCTAGTTGAAAAAGAGAATCATCATTGTTGGTGCAGGTCTCGGTGGTCTCACAGCAGCAGCCCTCCTAGCTAAAGCAGGACATGAAGTTACTGTTCTAGAGAAGAACAACTGGGTTGGTGGTAAATCAAGAAGAATTGAAGTTGCTGGTCAAAGAATTGACACTGGGCCTTCACTGGTCACATTTCCAGGAGTGCTAAAAGAACTCTTCTCGCGTTATGACAATCTAGGTGTATCTAGCGATGCAGCTGCTACTGCTGATCTGAGCCTTGAAAGACTTCCTGAGGTTGGCAAGTACTTCTTCGGCAAAGAGGTAGTAAACCTTCCTGTTGAAGAAAGCCATCCTTGGTACCCGGCATGGCAGAGATTTGAAAAGGAACACGGTGGACTTGGTCCTCAAATAGTGAAGTTACTAACCTCAGATCCTTTTGATGCGAAGACGTTGCCTGCTGTTACTGCTATCTCCAAGAACTATGGTGTTCGTCTTTCAACTAGTTCATACCTCAAGCATCTTGATTGGATGCCTGAAGGGTTAAAAGAAGTCATTGCTATTCACACTCTCAATGCAGGTATCGCACCTGAGCGAACGCTTGCTCTTTATGCAACCATGCCTGCTGTTATGGCCAATGAGGGAATCTTTGTTCCAGTTGGCGGAGTTTATGAAATTGTCTTGGCTTTAGAAAAACTTGCTCTTGAAGCAGGAGCAACAATCAAGACCGGTGTTCAAGTTTCAAAGATCACTAAGGGCTCGGTATTCGTTGAAGGTGAAGAGCTAAAAGCTGATTATGTTATTGGAGCAGCAGATGCTCAGGTGATTGATTCTCTTCTAGGCAAGAAAGCTAAGAACCCTAAGCGAGTGTCTTGTTCAGGAGTAGCTCTTTTCGCTGTTCTGAAGGAACCGCTACCTGAAGAAACAGTTACCCATTCGGTGATTATGCCAAGTTCACCTAAGTCACTGCACGCAAGTCTTGATCAAACTGAACTACCTGCAGAGACTATGGCCTTCCTGAACTATTACAAGCCTGGACATATCTACCCGAACTCGAAGGCAACTGCAGCTATCTTGCTAACTGCTCCTGCAAACGGAGAGCGTTTCACCTTAGAGAGTGATTTTGTTCAGGGAGAGCTCAAGAGAATCAGTTCGCTGATTGGGTTAGAGGGTAACCTTGCGGATCTGATTCTTGATTACAAGATTTTAGACCCGATGTATTTTGCTGAGTTCGGGGCTAAAGGTGGTGCTCTTTACGGGGCAACTAGACCTATCTGGCAGGGTGGGCCGTTTCATAGCCCTGGTTACTCATCAATACTTCGTCCTTGGCTTTGGCGAGTTGGTGCTTCAGTTCACCCAGGTGGAGGAATCCCAGCCGTTATCGGTGGTGCCATGAACTCAGTTGCTCGCCTGCTAAAAGCCATAGATAAGGGCTAAGAGGCTCTGTTCTCGTGTAGTTAGCATGCCTAAAGTTTGTTAGCCTAGGAATACGGGGTAAAAAACTTCTTACCTAGGTAACCAAAACTATTGGAGATTCATGTTCAGCCTGTCAAAAATAAGCCTTGCCAACCGTTCAGTGGTAGCTCTACTAACTTCGATCCTTGCCGTCTTCGGCTTCATTTCAGTTGGTTCGCTCAAGCAAGAGCTATTCCCTTCTCTTGAATTCCCTCAGGCAGCAATCGTTACTACCTATCCAGGTGCTGCTCCTGAAGTAATGGATACTCAGGTCAGTCGAGTGATTGAAGCCGCGGTTGAATCTGTTGAAGGTGTTACCACCACCTCATCAACAAGCCAGAGCAGTCTCTCAACTGTTCGAGTTACTTTTGACTTTGGAATCACTTCAGCCAAGGTAACTGAATCTCTAAACTCAGCTCTGGATTCAGTTAGATCAACTCTTCCTACTGGATCTAATGCACGAGTAATTAGCGGTGGTCTTGGTACCATCCCAGTCCTAGTCCTAAGCGTTGCTGCTGACTCAGGTGATAACACTGAGATTGCCAAACTCCTTCCAGATATTGCACCAACACTTTTCAAGAAAGTGCCTGGAGTTAAGGATGTTCAAATCGGTGGTATTCGTGAATACCGCGTGAATATGAAACTAAATGCATCTCTGATGGCTCGTAATGGAATCACTCAGCAGGGCATCACTAATGCTCTTCGAACCAATGGTTTTGTTATTCCTGCAGGAACCCTTCAAGACAGTGAAGGACAGATCACAGTTCAGGTCGGAACTCCAGTTGAATCTGTTGCTGCACTGAAGTCTCTTCCTGTTGTTGGCTTAAACCCAACCCAGGTTCTTACTCTTGGTGACATCGCAAATGTTAGCTACGAGCTAGCTCCGATTGAATCTATTTCCAGAGTTGATGGCATGCCATCACTTGCTATCTCCATTACCAAGACTCAAGAAGGAAACACTGTTTCTATCTCTAGAGGCATCAAGCCTTTGGAAGAAGAACTAGCAACCAAGCTAGGTGGCAACGTAACCATCAAGGAAACTTTCAACCAGGCACCATTCGTTGAAAAGTCAATCAATGACTTAGTAAAAGAAGGTCTTTTAGGTCTTACCTTTGCGATTCTGATTATCTTGGTCTTCCTAAGATCATGGCGATCAACTCTTGTAACAGCTATCTCTATTCCAACCTCGCTATTGGTTGCATTCATTGGTCTAGCTGGTTTTGGTTACTCACTGAACCTATTCACATTGAGCGCACTAACTATTGCTATTGGTCGTGTAGTTGATGACTCCATTGTGGTTATCGAAAACATCAACAGACACTTGGCATATGGAGAGAAGAAGATTGAAGCAATCATCAACTCAGTCAAGGAAGTTGCTGGTGCTATTACTGCTGCAACATTGACAACAGTTGCCGTATTCCTACCGATTG
>JBIJAB010000090.1:0-4392 GCA_044345975.1 Rhodoluna sp. | reverse complement strand
TTGAGTCTTGGGTTAGTTGACACACCAGCTGGGTTGTCAGCTTGCCTAAGACTTGCTGAACAGAACAGACTCTCGATTGAGGAATACAAGAGACTAACCATATCTATTGCCTTGGGCCGCAATGAGTTGAGCTTCATGCCTGGACTTAGTTCTGCTCACAGATGGCCTGAAGTTACCACTGAACGATTTGAGAAGTTACTTACCTGTCTGCAAGGTTCTATCGATCACGTAGTAGTCGATTTACCTCAAGCAACTGCTTTTAAGTCAAACCTTTTTCATCCTTCGACTATGGCAACAAATGATTTCAATCGCGATACTTTACTTCGAGGTGTGCTGGCTAAAGCAGCCAAGGCGATTCTGGTCTCAGGCTCTGACCCTGTAGCTGCAGCAAGGCTTCTTTTGGCGAAAGAGTTCTTAGATGATCTAGAAGCATCTGTCGACCCATTTCTTGCAGTGAATAGGTTTAGGACAACTGCATTAGGTGCAAGAGCCAAGGATGAACTTGAGGAAACCTTTCTCACTCTTGCAGGCTTACGTGTTGCTGTCTTCATCCCAGAAGATAGAGAGAACCTAGATAGGGCCATGCTCAATGGCTTACCATTAGCACTTCTCAAAAGGTCTTCACCAGCTCGGGTTGCCATAGCGGAACTAGCCAAGCAGGTAAGTGTGGGTTCTATTTCCAGAAGGAGCGTGGCTAAACTTTAGGAGTGTCCGCACTTACCGATCTAATGAAGCAGCACGGCAATAGCCACGCTGCTGACATTGAATGGCTGCACGCCCTGTTGGGTGACTGGCAGGTTATTGCTGACCTGAGCTTTGCCGATCTCGTGCTGTGGATTTCAGATGGAAAGAACGGGTTTATTGCAGCAGGTCACGCAAGACCATCCTCTGCTGCAACAGTTTTCTATCGTGACATCACTGGTAAACCAGTTGAAAAGGCTTGGTCTCAAATTGTTTCTAAAGCATTCAAGACAGGTAAGTCTGTTGAGCTGGGTGAACTAGATAAATACCAGGGCATGCCAGCTCGATTGAGTGCTGTTCCAGTTTTCAGAAGACTAAATGCAAAAAGTGGAACTGATATCACACCAAGCCCCATTGCAGTAGTTACCAAGCACATCAACTTAGGCGACGCTGCTGCTCCAACAAAAACAAGAATCAGTCTTTCCGCTCTAGGGGAGAAACTTTTGAACATGGTAGTTGATGGCAACTATCCAGTTACTTCTGAACAGAGTGCTCCTCGAAGAGGCACACCTCGTGTTAACGATGGACTTTTACATATCGACGCCGAAGGTTTAGTTCTTTTCTCCTCACCTAACGGTATTTCTGCTTTCCAGAAACTAGGAGTCGATGGTGAGCTGGAAGGCCGATCACTTCTTGAGGTTGCCAACAAGCTCAACAAAGACAGACGAAATGTTGATGAGGGTCTACCTATGGTGGTCTCAGGAAGAGTTGCATGGCGAGCAGATATAGAAGGTAACTCGGCAGCTTTGTCAGTTAGATCTATACCTATCTATGAGAACCAAAAGAACACTGGAGCCATTCTGCTCTGCCGTGATGTGACAGAACTAAGAAGGCAAGAGCGAGAGTTAGTTACCAAGGATGCCACTATCCGTGAGATTCACCACCGAGTGAAGAACAACCTTCAGACGGTTGCTAGCCTACTTAGGATTCAGGGGCGTAGAAGTAAGTCTTCAGAGACTTTAGAAGCTCTAAGCGACGCTGAGAGGCGAGTGGCTGCTATCGCCGTTGTTCATGACTCGCTGTCTGAAGGACTTGCCCAGGATGTGGACTTTGATGAGATCTTTGACCGCATTATCGCTCTGGTAGGCGAACTAGCAGCGGGCTATAACGCCAAGGTCACTAACCTTCGAATCGGTAAGTTTGGCAGGTTGCCTTCAGAACTAGCAACTCCACTAGCGGTTGTCTTAACTGAGCTGGTAACCAATGCCTACGAGCATGGTTTGGCTAATAAGACTGGTCATTTGACTGTGACGGCAACAAGGAAATCTAAGAAGCTGTTCATTACCGTTGCTGATGACGGGGTAGGGCTAGAGCCTGGCAAGATTCAAAATGGTTTGGGAACCCAAATAGTGACAACCCTCGCTGAGGGTGAACTAAGAGGAAAGATTGATTTCAAATCAGATAAAACTGGGGGAACTACTGTGGCTTTGGAGATTCCAATAACCTAGGCAGATCTGCGAGCTCTTGCGTATTTACGCTTTAGAGACTTACGCTCATCTTCTGAAAGTCCGCCCCAAACACCGTTGTCCTGGTTTTCTTTGATGGCGTACTCAAGACAGTTATTAACAACCTGGCATTGTCTGCAAATGGTTTTAGCTTGTTCGATCTGTTCTACTGCTGGTCCCGTATTTCCCACTGGAAAGAACAGTTCTGGGTCTTCTGTTCGACAGCGAGCTTCGGTTAGCCATGGCAGTTCCATATATTTATGTTCCTTAGATCGAATAAGAATTGTCACCAAACAGACCAAAATCATTGCTGATTAAGTGTTTTATTCGCGATGGCGACAAGACCTATATTTTCACATTGAGCCCCTTTTGTAAATACCCGATTTAGGCTTGTATCTATGCCTAAACCATCAGTTCAGCGGACCCTAAACGGCCTTTCAATAGCCTTTTTACTAGAGGCCATTGTTCTTTATTTGGCAGCAGGAGCTGCCGTCTGGACCCTGTTCACCGAAGACTCTAATTCCCTAATAACAGTCTCAGTTCTGGCCCTGGTTGCTCTAGGTGCTGCCCTATGGCTGACCTTTGCGTCTAAGGCAATTAGGCAGGGAAAGCGTTGGGCTCGAAGTGCAGGTATCTTTTGGCAGCTAATGCAGATCACATTTGCCTTTGGAACCTATGACTTTAGTGTTCTATTAGCACTAGCCATAGCACTGCCTTCAGGAGCAGTGCTAATAACTCTCTTTACGAAAGATGTTGCTGAAGCAACTAAAGACTAAAGTCCCAGTACCTTACGCAACATGGCTACGTGACCGGTTGCCTTGACGTTATAAAGAGCGTGTTCAATCTTGCCCTTTTCATCAATCACAAAAGTTGAACGAATTAGACCTTCATAGATCTTTCCGTACATGCTCTTCTCACCGAAAGCACCGTAGGCCTTGATGGTCTTCATGTCTGGGTCACTAAGAAGATCAAACTTCAACCCTTCAGCCTTGCGGAACTTAGTCAGCTTGGCAGCTGAGTCAGGGGAGATGCCCAAGACCACATAGCCAGCCTTCTTCAAGGCATTCATGTTCTCTTGGAAGTCACAGGCCTGCTTGGTGCAACCTGGGGTTGAAGCCGCTGGGTAGAAGTAAACAATGACCTTCTGACCCTTGTATGAAGACAAGGAAACAGGAGCCTCGTCTTGGTTAGACAGTTTGAAAGCAGGGGCCTTAGAGCCCGAAGTTAGTTGATCCATTGCTCTAATCTAGCAAGTGTCCAACTTTGATTACCATGGCTTTAACTGCTATTCTTGGAAACTGTTGCCTAAGGCAATACGCGCTTCTAGCTCAATCGGCAGAGCAACTGACTCTTAATCAGTGGGTTCCGGGTTCGATTCCCGGGGAGCGCACGAAACCCCAGTTCCTTCTCACGAGGACTGGGGTTTCTCTGATATAAGGACGAATAAAGTGATCTCATGCCTTTGCGTCAAAGTTCATTGTTTTCGTTGAGTACGATAAAACCAACTGATTAGAAAGAGTAACGTCTATGGTTGAGAATCAAGGCACAGAGGCAGCAAGCGTGGAGCATCACACAACGGTTGGCTTTGATTGGGTGAGCCAATCATACATTTATAGCAATAGCTTTCCTGAATCGACCGAATCTGTAAAAGTCACTTTCTCATCCGATCTTTTCAACTTCATAAATGATAACTACAGGTTGGGGAGCTACGTTTTGGGGCTCGATCCAAAACAGTTGTATTTAGAGTTTGACTCAAGTGCTGAGAGGTTGGTTAACGCAAGTGACTCAGCGAATGACGATCTGGCTCAGACTTGGATTTTTCGCAATCTCAAAGCAGGAGTAAATCCCATTCATGTCCGACTTTGTCATCCTAGGACAGAATCCAGACACGATGTCATTCCGCCTTCCTCTGAAGATAAATACGTGATCGAATTCGCATTTCCAATCATGATTGGAGAGATTCCTGAGATCCCGTCAGAACTTTTAGCTACTTTGCCAGATTCGTCTTTAGTGTTGAAACAACACCTTCCCCAAGATGTTGACCTGAGCCTTAGCAATGTCGCCTTCTGGGGAGTTACTCGCGAGGCCATTTCCCAAGAGGCTAATCTTGAGCTTTCACCAGAGGACTGGGCAAATTTCTGTAGAGCACTTGATGAAAATATGGAAAGGGTGTTTTACGACAACATTGCTGACACATGCGCCAGCG
>JBIJAB010000012.1:0-15884 GCA_044345975.1 Rhodoluna sp. | reverse complement strand
TAGCCACAGTGATCAAGATGTGCGTGGGTAAGTAACACAGCACTAATCTTGCCTGCATCAATAGCAAGCGGTTCCCAGTTCTTGAGGCGCAGTTCCTTGAGCCCCTGAAACAAACCGCAGTCAACCATCACATGGGTCTCACCGCAACTTAGTAAAAATCGTGAGCCAGTAACAGTTCCTGCTGCACCTAGAAATGTAATTGTTGGTTGTTCCCCAGTAGTTGTCATGAATCGAGTCTATGCCAGATAGAGTGCGACAATCTAACCATGGCTAGTTTGTTCACTCGTTACTCTTTTCTGCTTCTTGCATTAGCAAGCGCAGTGACTGGTTTTGTTTTGAACTTTAGTTCTTCACTTGCTGCCAACATTGCTTGGTCAGTGGGGGCAGCCATGGGTTTGATTCTTAGTGTTCGTTGGCTGGTTGCTGCAATCAAGGAACGAGCACTCGGTAGCGATGTTTTGGCAGTGTTAGCAATAGTTGCAACCGGTCTAACCAATGAATGGTTCGCAGCTAGTTTGATTTCACTGATGCTGGCTACTGGACGTGCACTAGAGCTATGGGCTCAAGGCAAAGCAAGTAAGCACCTTGATGAACTGATGAAGCGAGCACCTTCATTTGCTCATGTTGTTTCAGCAACAGGCGAAGTAATTGATGTTCCTATAAAAGAAGTTCAGGTAAATGACAAGGTACTAGTTCGATCAGGTGAAGTTGTTCCGCTTGACGGAATGCTTGAAGCTGCAGCGCTATTTAATGAGTCAGCCCTAACTGGAGAATCGCTACCGGTATGGCGAGAAGTAAATACGACAGTTAACTCAGGCGTTATCAATAGTGGTAATGCGGTAGTGATTGTTGCCACCTCAACTTCCGAGACCAGCACATATGCCAACCTGATCAGACTTGTCGCTAGCGCCAAGGACCAGGCATCTAAGGGTGTTCGCTTGGCTAATGTTTGGGCTGCCAGGTTTGTTCCTTTGGCGTTACTTATCGCTATCGGGACTTATGTGATTACTCAGGATATAAAGCAAGCAGTTGCTGTTCTTGTTGCTGCAACACCTTGTCCTCTTATATTGGCTGTTCCAGTTGCATTGGTGGCAGGTATCTCAAGAGCAGCTCAAGTTGGAGTAATCATTAAAGAAGGTGCCGCCATTGAGCAACTAGCTCAAGTTGAAGTGGTCTTACTTGATAAGACTGGAACACTCACTGAAGGTGGTCCAAGGATTACCGCCATGGCTTTTGCTGAAGGAAGCAATGCTGATGAGGTTTTATCTCTGGCTGCGTCTCTGGAACAGACCAGTGCCAACATCGTGGCAAGGGCAACTGTCGCTGAAGCGAAACTTCGTAACCTGAATCTGACTTTGGCAAGTGACGTAGAAGAGATTCATGGTCATGGTTTATCTGGCTTGGTTTCTGGACACAGAGTTAAAGTTGGTCAACCTACTATGCCCATACAACCTTGGGCTCAACTTAGTAACTCACTACTTATAGAGATTGAAATAGATGGAGTCGTCAAAGGTTACCTAGGTTTAGATGATCCTTTGCGACAAGATGCTCATCAAACAGTTGCTCACCTCAAAACTCTTGGAGTCAAAAGAGTGCTAATGGTTTCAGGTGATCGAAAAACAACTGTTGAAGCAATAGCGGGTGAACTAGGCGTCACTGAATTCTTTGCTGAATGCTCACCCACTAGAAAACTAGAAATTCTAAAAGAAGAGAAATCTTCTGCCAAAGGAACTGTTCTTGTTGTTGGCGATGGAATCAATGATGCCCCTGCATTAGCAGCTGCTGATGTTGGAATTGCTATGGGTGCTAAAGGGACGACTGCTGCAAGTCAAGCGGCGTCGGTTGTAATTGTTGAGGATTCAATTAGGCGTCTTGCTAATGCAATAGACATCGCTCAACTAGCAAGAACTAGAGCTTTGCAGGCAAGCACTATTGGAATGTCACTAGCACTGGTTGCGATGATGGCTGCTGCCTTTGGTCAACTCAATCCAAGCCAAGCTGCTCTGGTTCAAGAACTGATCGATGCTGCTTCGATTACTTGGGCTTTAGTTGGCAGAAAACCTAAGGTTTAGCAACTAGTAGGGTAACCATAGTTTTTGCTGCCAAGACCATAGTGTCAATGTCCATGGTGAATAGACCAGGAAAGTCTTCTTGTTGTTCGCTCATCAGGGGAACGTGAACGAAACCAGATTTGACTCCCTTATCTTGAAGAGCATTCTGCAATTCATAAAAGATGTGATTGCAGACAAAGGCTCCAGCAGATAACGACAACGTTGAGGGTATGCCTTCAGCCTTGAGAGCGCTTACAAGTTCTTTGACCGGAAGAGTCGATTCATAGGCTGTTGGTGAGCCTGGGTGAATTGGTTGATCAACTCGGATGTGCCCTTTGTTATCGGCAATAGCTGCATCGTTGAGGTTGACTGCGAATCGCTCAGGGGTGATTGAAGTTCTACCTTCAGCCTGACCGAAGGATATAACAACGTCAGGACTGTGCTCTTCAACGAGAGCTAGCAGATGATTTGCTGCTTCACCATAAACAACTGGGAGAACTGCAGTGATGATTTGTGCTCCAGGAACTGAATCGGATTTCATTCTTATAACTAGCTGCTCGCTTGGATTTAGTCGAGCACCATTGAATGGCTCGAATCCAGTAAGCAGAACCTTGAGCATTTCCCCATTCTAACTATGTATAACACTTTCGCATCAGGTGCATTTTGAGCCCCCTTGAAGGTGGTCACTCTGATTAGGCTTTTCTAATGCTAAAAACATCTATGGGTCTTGGGTTCATTCGAATCCTCATGGCGTTAGCCCTATTCGGAAGCGTCTTCTGGCAGATCAGCGACCGCGTTGCTCACAACCTGTTCCGCCCTACCGAATACTTCTCATTCTTTACTATTACCTCAAGCTTGCTAACTGGTGTTGTCCTAGTGATAGGTGGCCTTAGGGTTCTTCGCAACCAGCCTGAGACTAAGTTCCTGACTCTCTTCCGTCTAACCATGGCTGCATCTATGGTCATTGTTGGTGTTATCTATAACGCACTACTAGTTGATGCTGAACTAGACCCTCGTGACATTGGCTATGACTGGCCGGAAATCCCTAACCAGGTATTGCACACTTGGATGCCTATCTTTGTTCTGCTGGAGTGGCTAATCGTTCGAACAGCTGTTCCGCTAACACTCAAGTCAGCTTTCTGGGTTCTTGTCTATCCTCTAACCTGGCTAGCCATAGCTATTATCAGAGGATTCATCACTGGCTGGTGGGCCTACTGGTTCATTGACCCTCAGTATGGTGTGGCTACTATGGCTCAGTGGATTTTGACTATTGCCGCGTTCTTCATCGTGCTGGCGGTTGGTTTGCTCCCTGCCCAGAAGGCTATCGCCAAAATCGGTAAATAACTCTTTTTACTGGCTTAGCCTTGTTACATGATCAACTTCACAGATCCAGACTTTGTTGCTAACCCTTACCCTGCTCTAAAGGAGCTGAGGCAACATGGTAAGCCTGTCTGGCATGAAGAGCTCGGTATCTTTCTGGCCGCTCGATACAACGATGCAAATGCTGTTCTGAGAACTAAGACACTGGGTCGTATATTCACCCCCAAAGAACCAGAGAGTCAGTGGAACGAATTTAACTGGTTGCACTCAGATAGCCTTTTGGATTCAGAGCCACCTAAGCACACCAGGCTCCGTTCTCTAGTCGGGAAGGCTTTCTCAAGATCTAGAATCGAAGCGCTTAGGCCAGAAGTTGAGCGCATTGCTAATCTGCTGCTTGATGAAGCTGAAGACAAGCTTTCCTCAAAAGGCAGCTTTGATCTAATCGCTGATTATGCTGAACCGTTGCCCGTGAAGGTAATTGCTGCTCTATTAGGTTTCCCTGATGAAGATGAGCACCTACTAAGGCCTTGGTCGCAATCGATAGTAAAGATGTATGAAGTAAGCCCTTCAGTAGAAGCACAAAAGGAGGCTCAGCAAGCAGCCCATGAGTTTGCCGAGTATGTCAGAGCCCTCATGCATAAGCGCAAAGCTGAGCCTGGCACAGACCTAATCAGTGAGTTAGCTGTGGTTGAAGAAGCTGGCGAGAAGCTAAACGCTCAAGAGTTGATTGCTACCTGTGTTCTGTTGTTAAACGCAGGTCACGAAGCTAGCGTAAATGGCTTTGGTAATGGCATGGTCGCTACCTTTGAAAGACCAGACCAACTAGAGCTTCTGAAAAACAACCCAAGAGCGGTTGCGGACACAGCAATCGAGGAGTTCCTGAGATTCGATGCTCCGCTTCATCTCTTTGAAAGAACGGCAACCGCTGACACTGAGATCGGTGGGGTCATGGTGAAAGAGGGGCAGAAGATTGCTTCGCTACTTGGATCAGCAAACCGAGATGAAACTATCTTTGATAGAGCAGACGAGCTTGACCTTGCTAGGGAACAGAACCCACACATTGGCTTTGGGGCAGGTATTCACTTCTGCCTAGGAGCTCCGCTCTCCCGCATTGAGATGAGTGCATCACTTCCACTGTTATTTGAGCGCTTTCCTGATATTTCACTCGCTGAAAAACCAAAAAGACGTCCCACATTCGTCCTCAGAGGGTACGAAAGCGTCATAGTTGCCTAGAAACTAGCGGTTTTTGGGGGTAATTAGTCTGTGTTTTACCTGTATAACAAATGTGTAAACACGACACTTAGGGCGTATTTCTTACCGATTTAGATGGGTAGCCTTGTAAAAGCAACAAAAGTCGGGCTCAATCATGCGCTTGATTAACTTATCGAAAGGCAACATAAATGGAGAACGTCGGAGTACTTTCATACTCATTGACTGGCTATGAATTTAGCGCAGTCTACAACGTGCTTTCACTAGGTATCGCGAGCATGGTTTTCACCTCGCTATTCCTATTTGTAGCAAGAGATCGCGTACTACCTAAGTACCGTATGGCAGTTATGGTTTCAGCGACAGTAACATCAATCGCTGCGTACCACTACTTCCGTATGTTTGATTCATTCAACCACGGTTACGGCATCAACGAGTACAGCACTGCTGCTGTAGGCGCTGGCGCTGACATGCTGAACTTCGGTGCAGCTAACTACAACGTTGGTTACCGTTACATTGACTGGTTCCTAACTGTTCCACTACTACTAGTTGAGCTAGTTGCAGTTCTAGGTCTTGCAAAGGCTGTTCAGTCTTCACTTCTAAAGCGTCTAGTTCCTGCAGCTGCAGCAATGATCGCTCTAGGTTACCCAGGTGACGCAAAGATCAACATCATGGACATCGCTCCAAGCGTATGGGGTCTTCTATCAACCATTCCATTCCTATACATCATGTATGTACTATGGATCGAAATGAAGAAGAGCCTTGCTAGCCAGTCAGAGAAGGTACGTGGTCTGTTCCAGACTCTACGTCTTCTTCTTCTAGCTACATGGGGTGTCTACCCAATCACATTCATCCTTGCGATGAACAGCACTGGTGCTCCAACAGCATCAGAAGTTGTAGCTCGTGAAATCGGATACAGCATTGCTGACATCCTAGCTAAGTGTCTATTCGGTCTAATGATCTTCGCAATCGCGAGAATCAAGTCAGCTGAAGAGAGCAAAGAGCACGCAGCAGCTGAAGGTCACTAGTAACAACTAGTTCCTAAAACTTTAGGAGCCACCCGAAAGGGTGGCTCCTTCTGTTTTAACTCTTAGTTACTAGTTGACTAAGAAATCAGTCGGGCTAGGGAACTCTAGGTTCACACCGACAAGTGCACAGCGAACGCCGATCTCGGTAGCTGCTGCGGTTAGATCGCCTGTGGCTATTGGGTCAGTTGTTAGAGCAGTGTTTACCTTCTCAAGGACAGTTTGGAAACTCTCAGGGGCAATGGCGATGACGTCAGTCTCAATAGTGCCTGCTAGTGCTACAGCATCAAATCCTCCAGCAGGAAGGCTGACAAGCTTTTCACTAAGAACAGTGCTTAGCTGTTGGCATGGCTCTGCGTCTGCCTCTGAGGGCAAAGAGAATCCACAACCGGTTAGAACTAATGTGCTTGATAGTACTAGTGCAACTTTTCCAAGATTCATCCGTGGCTCCTAATGTTGGGTTCGGGATAAGCCTATTTAGGGTCGAAAGTGGGCCTGTTTTGAATTGCCCAGTTCTCAGGAAACGTTGAGACATGCCCCAACGATCACTCAGGTTCTCTAGTAGGAGATGGTTACTTCAGCACCCAAAGCTTCTTTGACCATTGGGATAACTTCAGTTGCATAGAGCTTGATCGAGCGAAGCATCTGTGATTGAGGCATTGGACCAGTTGAATACTTGAGATCAAAGCGGTTAGCACCGGTTGATTCAAGAGCGTGAATAATCTTCTTAGCCACAGTTTCAGGAGAACCCACATACAAAGAACCATGTTTCACTTCATTATCAAAGTGGTCATAGGTCATTGGACCCCAACCACGTTCTTGACCGATTCTGCCAAACGAAGCGTTGTATTGAGGCCACATTTCACTAGCTGCCTGCTCATCAGTGTCAGAGATGTGACCAGGTGAGTGTATGCCGATAGGTAACTGAGGCTTATCAAATCTCTTTAGTGATTCCCTGTATAGGCCTGCAAAAGGAGCGAAGCGTTCTGGTCCGCCACCGATGATGGCAAGAGCTAGTGTTGCTCCGTGTTTCGCTGCTCTAATAACGCTGTGTGGTGAACCGCCAACTCCGACTCGAAGAGGAATAGCTCCTCTTTCTGTCTTTGGATAAACCTCTTGGTTGTTTAGAGCTGCTCTAGTCTCTCCTGACCAAGTAACTGGCTTCTCTTTTAGAAGTTCAACTAGAAGATCCAGTCTTTCTTCAAAGAGTTGCTCGTAATCTGAAAGAGCAAAGCCAAAAAGCGGGAAGCTCTCTGTGAAGGAACCTCTACCTGCTGTGATTTCAGCTCTACCGTTTGAAAGAGCATCAAGAGTTGCAAATCTTTGATAAACCCGAACTGGATCTTCACTAGATAAAACAGTTACACCGGAGCCCAGTTTGATTTGGTGGGTCACAGTCGCGATACCAGCTAGCACTGTGTCAGGGGCTGAAACAGCAAAGTCGTTTCTGTGGTGCTCGCCTACATTAAAGTGGTCAATGCCAAGTTCATCAGCAAGGATGGCTTGATCAACAATGTCTCTGATTGATTGCGCAGGAGTTATTGGATTTCCTTGATCATCAGAACCAACATCGCCAAAGGTATCTAATCCGAATTCAATAGGGAGGTTTTCAGTCATAGGACAACTCTAAACAAACATTTAGATAAAGAGAAATAAACCTAGATTTCTGTTTCTGTCTCAGGGAAAACCACTACATCTAGGAAAGGAAAGACGAAGAAATACATCAGAGTTAACGACACCGCTAAAAGCACAACTGCTTGTATGACCTTCAACACTTTGTTACCAGGTAGCTTGTTCCAGATCCAGGAATACATTATCTACTCCCTACTACTACTTTGAGGTCGTACGGCATACCCACTGAACGAGGCTGCTGTCTTTCAAGTTCAAACCAGGAAATGATTCGGTCGGTGTTAATGAAGATAGGTGTGCAACTTGTCATGGTGAAATATCTTCCACCTGGAACAGCAACATCCAGCTTGTCAGGAACTGAAGCGATTACTCCAACTTCGTTGGGTTTTACTACTTCTGTCTCCAAGAACTTATAAATAAACCAAGTGTCTTTAGTTTCGATATAAACCCGATCGCCAGGTACTAGTTTGTCGATGTCTCTGAACGCTCCACCAAAGCCACCTCGGTGACCTGCAACAGCGAAGTTACCAACTTCACCAGGCATTTCAGAGTTTGAGTATCGGCCAACACCGATCTCATTTAACACTGGATACCATCTGGTACCTTCTGCAACTAATCGAGTCCAGTCTTCACCAAATCTTGGCACATACATGCGACCAAAGATATCTGCCTGTTGGGAGACTTGATCGAGCGGGACGAAACCATCTTTGTTTTCGAAGTTAGATGCATAGTCAGATTGAGATGAGCCAACTAGATTGTCTTGCAGTAAGGTTTTGTATCCAACAAAAAGCATTAGGACTACACCGAAGGTGATAAGTAGCTCGCCTACGACCTGGGTTACAAATGCAAATGGCTTTGGTCTTTGAATCGGTGCCCAGATGATTCTGGTTCCATCGGGAAGGACTTGAATGTCACTCATTCAGCAGCCGCCAACTGTCCACAAGCGCCATCAATCTCTTTGCCACGTGTGTCTCTAAGCGTTGTTGTGATGCCTGCTTTTTCTAAAGTACTAATAAAGACTCTCGTTGCTTCAGGTGTTGACGCAGTCCAGATCGATCCCGGTGTTGGGTTAAGTGGAATTGGATTGACGTGCACCCAACCTTTACCTCTAGCGTTTAGCTTCTGCGCCAACAACTCAGCACGCCACTGATGATCATTCATGTCTTTGATAAGTGCATACTCAATAGAAACGCGACGTCCTGTTTCTTCGAAGTATGCTCTGGCGGCATCAAGAGCTTCGTCAACTTTCCATCTTGAGTTCACTGGAATAAGTTCATCTCTAAGCTCATCATCTGGTGCATGTAGAGACAGTGCGAATGTCACAGGTATTTCTTCTTTGGTCAGTTTCTGAATTGCTGGCACTAAGCCAACGGTTGAAACAGTAATGTTTCTAGCTGACATACCTAAGCCTTCTGGAGCCTTAGCAACCATGGTTCGTACTGCAGTCATCAATCTGTTGTAGTTAGCTAATGGTTCACCCATACCCATGAAGACGATGTTTCCGACTCGTTCTTCATGCTCAGTTGCTTTCTTACCGCCCAAGCCACCTGCAGCGATAACAGCATTAGCTTGAACAATCTGATCCACAATCTCCGCTGCTGTCATGTTACGAGTTAGACCTGCTTGACCTGTTGCACAGAATGGACAAGCCATTCCACAACCAGCTTGGGACGAAACACAAAGAGTAATTCTTCCTGGATATCGCATTAGAACAGACTCAACTAATGCACCATCAAATAGTCTCCATAGGAACTTGATGGTGTCACCATTATCTGTTTGCAGTCTTTTCACTTCTGTTAGAAGTTTTGGTAGGAATATCCCAACAAGTTCTGCTCTGCCTTCTTGAGGGAGATCAGTCATGTCTTCAGGGTTTGATGTGTAGTGAGTGAAGTAGTGCTTAGCGATTTGCTTCACTCTAAAACCAGGTATTCCTAGTTCTTTAGCTTTAGCCGCTAGTTCTTCTTTAGACATGTCAACCAAATGAACTGGTGGCTGAATTTTTCTAGGCTTCGCTTCGAACTCAAGTACGGGTCTTCCAGAAGCATCTTTCTTCTGCTCCCAACCTTCGGTAGCGGGTTTTACTTGACGTACTTCAGTCATCTACTACCTCCTTAGGTTGAATAACAAGTCTAAGTTATGGGGTAGGGCGTCCGGCATAGCGGAATAGGTCACCGTAACGAAGCTTGACGATTCTTACGGTTCTGTTTGGGTTAGGAGCTTCCAACATCATGCCGTCACCTAGATACATAACCACGTGGTACTTATCACCATTGAAGTTATCTGTGTATGAGTACCACATCAGATCTCCACGAACCGCTTCCTTGATAGGAATGAGCCTGCGCTTAGCTGCCATGTTATAGAACTGGTTTGTAGCAGAGTGGGTTCCGATATAAGTTCCCGCAACTTCGTAACTTACCTTTGTGATTCCAGAACAGTCCCAGATGTTTGGCCCTCTGCCGCCGAGAACATATCTTTCACCAAGTTGCTGTGAAGCAAAGTTAATTGCTGTTTCAACTTTGGCACTGTTCGGCGGTCCAACTTCATAAAGACTTGGGGCATCGATAGGGCCAGGCAAACTGTTTTGCCTTGCTTCATCGATAAGACCTTGAATTCTCTGTCTCATCAAGCTGTCTGAAATTCGCTCTAGTGATGCAAGTTGAGTTCTAAGTGTTGCGTTGATGGCTTTTTGCTCATCGACTTTTGCCTGCAAAGTATTTGCAGCGTTTCTAGCCTCAACTAAAGCAGCTTTAGCTACAGCTGACTTAGCCGCCAGCTCTTCTTCAGCTTCTTTAAGTTGATCAGTCAGAGACTTGGCATACTGCTGTCTTTGAATGGCGGATTTGTAAATCTGGTCGCTTGATTGAGCTATCTTCTCTTGGGCACCTAGTTGATATAGGAGGTTACCTGCGTTGTCTGAGTTTAGGAACAGATTTAGTGAGGTTCCCGCTGCTCCATCTCGCCACATTTGACTAGCAATCTGAGCTAACTGCTTTTGAGCCTGCTCAGCTTCAGCCTTGGCTGCATTTACTTTGGTCTGAAGAAGGTCTACCTTGGCAGCTACTTCGTCTTCCTCAGCTTTGGCTTGGTTGTATTTCTCCGCCTTGAGCATTGCTTTACGCTCTAGGTCAGCTTGCTCAATAGATAGGTCAACAATGATGCCCTGGATTCGGGTGATCATGGCCTTCTTCTTGGCTACACTCTTCTGGGCATCCTTTACTTCCTGCTCTGAGGGGTAGTTAGGAACGGCCATGGCTTGTTGGATAGTAAATCCGCTAAAGAGTACGCCTGCGATGATGAAAAGGGCTAGATAGCGTGAACGTAAGCTTTTCAAGTCCCGCCGCCTCCCTTATGTAGTGCGTTATTCCTAAACTAACACCGATTTGGCCTTTTTTCAGGTTGCAAAAACCCACCCAAAGCAAGTAGCCTTACCTTTGGTGCTTTAAAGCTCCATCGCTTTGACGGCCCCATCGTTTAGTGGCCTAGGACGCTGCCCTTTCACGGCAGTAGCACGGGTTCGAATCCCGTTGGGGTCACCAGCGATGAGTTCTAAAAGTACTTCTGGTCCTGTAGCGCAGTTGGTTAGCGCGCCGCCCTGTCACGGCGGAGGTCGCGGGTTCAAGTCCCGTCAGGATCGCTGCGATGTAAATCGCTCAGCCTGATTTAGGTTGAGGCTGGGTAGCTCAGTTGGTAGAGCGAACGACTGAAAATCGTTAGGTCCGCGGTTCAATCCCGCGTCCAGCCACATTTTTATTGGTTAAGCAAAAAGATCGTTGATTTGCTTAGCGTCTCGAATGTTGGTAACCGCTTCGGTGGTCTTAGCAACCTGAGCAGAACTTCCTGCTACGAAAACAAGTTCTTTGTTTCTGAGGTTTTGCACTTTCCCAACTTTTAAACCAGCAGGGTTATAAATGCCGATCTGTGCTCCTACGTATCTCTTGTAATCAAACTCGAGTAGATTCACTTCCTCATGTCCAGCGTCTCTAAGGCTTTGCTCTATGTCTTCAGCTGCAACCCAGGACTCATTGTTATAGGAAACCACGACAAGGCTTCCTTTTGCTTTTAGAATCACATCTCTAAAGGCATCTGGCATTTCGCGTTTTTTGTTAAAGATAGATTTGGTTTCATCATCACGGCTGTCAATGCGCTTCATCGCAATCCCGTAGCTTTCTGGCTTATCCCACCTAATCAAAGACTCCCAAATGTGGTAGTTGGTGAAATAGCGATGCTGGTTATATGGAGGATCCATGTATAGAAGGTCCACGTGCGGGAGGTTCGGAAGCACCTCTTGGGCATCTCCAAGGATTGATTTGCCTGTTCCTGCAATGAGCTCCGGGGTCTTCAGAGTCAGATCGTTGTGTGCTCGGCTCGCCCACTGCTTTAGGTAAGCCATTTGAACGCCTGTAGTGGAGTCGACTTTGTCTGCCGCAAGCATTAGGGAGGTCAACAGAATGCTCAGGTGTTCATCGTTTTTGAATTCTGCTTCTAGTGTTTCCCTTATCGCGTCTACCTTCATGCCGTTTTTGGGCTGAAAGTATCTAGCTTTGATACAGAAGGTTTCTGTGAAATAGCCTTCGACCGGGGTTCTTTGCTGCAGGTACTCTAACTTCTTTTCTAAAGCTTCGAAGTCTATCTTTTCTTTGTCTGCCTCAATGTAGGTCTTTGAAAGAATATCTGAATAGGTCGCTACGTCTACTGTAGAAACCTCAAGTCCTCTTCTCTTAAATTCCTGAGCTACTCGTGTAGTGCCCGTGAAAAGATCCACCGCTGTTTTGGCCCCGCTTGCAGAAGCGATAGCTCCTAAAAAGGGTAGAAGTGTTCTCTTGGAACCTAGATATTTGATCAAAGACTCTCCGATGTTTAGTAACATCCTAAACTATCGGCACGACAAAGCTCGCTTGGCTTAGTTTGTAAGCTTGGGAATCACGTTTACTTCAAGGAACTGCTTGAGAATATCAACATCGTAGTTAACCCAGTTTACGTAAGCGTCCTCTTCGAAGAAATATGGATGCTTCACCGTATATCTTGGCAAAGTTGCAAGCGACTCACACATGACTGTGACGAAAGCATGGAAAGGCATTTTGGTGAATGCTTTCAACTTTTTTTCAAATTGAACGGTGTGGTGTTTGCAGGCTCTCTCATCTGCATTACCCTTGTCCCCTTGCTTCTTCACTTCGAAGTACATGACTTTCTTAGTTCTTAGATTCCTGAGTGATGCCTCGGGAATAACCCCGTATTTTCCGTCAATCATGTACTGAAGGTCCTTTGGGTGATCCTTGACTTCCCATTCTGGGTCTCCCTCAAAAATCATGGTTAGCGCCTTAACAAAGTCCTCCTCTGACTTTCTGAAAGTAGCGTCATGCCCAGGTTGCTTGGTTCTTTTGGAAAGTTTCTCGCTGTTCATGCCCATAGGTAGCTCCTTGCGTGCTAATGGTGGTATTTTATAGAGATGGAGGACCCGCTCTTGCGAAAAAGTCTAACTCTAAACGAGAACAATCCCCTCTAATCGACTAATCTGAACGGATCCCAATCATGGCAGTATTCGCCCGTTACCGCTGGATCGGTCTCGTGTTTATCTCGATGGCCATCTCTATTGTGATCATTGATGGCACAATAGTGAACACCATCTTCCCTTCCCTTATCAGGGCACTGAGCCTATCGAGCAACGAGGTCCAGTGGGTCAATGAGAGTTACGTACTAGTCTTTGCTGCACTCCTTCTTATATGGGGATCTCTGGCTGACAGCATTGGACGAAGAAGACTCCTAGTAATAGGTATCGTCATCTTCGTTGCCGCTTCGGTATGGGCTGGTTACTCTAATGACGCTAGCTCTCTGATCCTTGCTCGTATTGCTCAGGGCTTTGGTGGCTCGATGGTGCTACCAACAACACTTTCTCTAGTGAACGCAAACTTCCAAGGTAAAGAACGTGGAATTGCTTTTGCTGTGTGGGGATCAACCATTGGTGGAATGGTGGCCTTGGGACCAGTTCTTGGCGGTTGGCTAGCAACTAGCTTTGGGGAAGAAGGTTGGCGTTTAGCGTTCAACATTAACCTGCCTATTGGAATTGTTATTGTTGCGGGTCTCTTGTTGTTCGTGAATGAATCTAAGGTTGCTAAGCGAGCAGGGGCTCCAGATGTGCTTGGAGCACTGCTTTCTGTTGGTCTGTTCCTTACTCTTGTGTTCGGTCTTATTGAAGGACGTAACTACGGTTGGTGGAGCGTCAACAAGGAATTCACCATCGGTGATTGGTCTTGGGGAAACCCAGGTATCTCACCGATACCAGTAGCTCTTGGTTTATCTCTGTTGTTTGGTATTGCATTCGTTCTTTGGGAAAACAAAAGGGAGAAGGCCAACAAGCCTGTTCTTCTAGATCTAAACCTTTTCCGCATAGCTTCATTTAGAAATGGTTCTATTGCTGCATTGATTATCTCAATGGGTGAATTCGGAATCCTTTTTGCAATTCCACTTTGGCTTCAGAACGTCATTGGGTTATCCCCGATTGATTCAGGACTTGTGCTGCTATGGCTAGCAGGAGGTGCTTTCCTCGCATCTGGCGTTGGTGGAGCTATGAGCGGAAAACTTGCTCCTGCGATGGCTGTTCGCATCGGTGTCGGTTTAGAACTTGTTGGAGTTATCTGTGTTGCCCTGTTTGCTAATGACCAAGTTGGTTGGTGGCCATTAGCTCCTGCACTCTTCTTATATGGAATCGGTATTGGTTTAGCAACAGCTCAGCTAACCGGTGTAATCATGGTTGATGTTCCAATGGACAAGATTGGTCAGGGCTCGGGCTCACAAAGCACAGTTCGTCAGATTGGATCTGCTCTAGGTATTGCTGTTCTAGGAACTGTCCTGTTCACTCAACTTCAGTCAAGCTTGCTTACAAAGTTAGAGCAGCTAGGTATGCCTAAGGGTATTGCCGATGGCTTTGCAACTTCAGTAGTTGAATCTGCTGGAGGAAATATCCCAGGCATGGCAGCAGGCGGAGTTCCAGAGAGTTTCATCCAAGCATCAAAAGACGCTTTTACAGATGGGACTAAATGGTCAGCACTGGCTGCAGGTATATTCCTGCTTCTAGGATTTGCTGCAACCTTTAGGCTCTCTAGCCGTCAGCACGACGAGCCCATCAAGAAATAGCAATGTCCATACCAAAGGTAGGTCATCAAGGAGCACCTCTCGTTAGAAACGAGTGGTTCTTAATCTTCCTTGGTGGCGGGCTTGGTTCTATTTCAAGATACTTTCTCGGTGGGAGTCTTGAGCTAGCCGTGGGTTCAGCTTTTGCTGGAACACTTTCTCTTTTTCTTGTGAACGTAGCTGGAGCATTCTTTCTAGGTTTAGTATCTTTCCACCCAAGATTCGCGTCTAACGAGCGTAAAGCTTTCTGGGGTTCAGGTTTTGCGGGCGGTTTCACAACCATGTCGGGTGTTGCCCTGTTCTTGTATCAGCAAGCAACCCTGCCACTAACAGCAGTAATGTTTGCCCTAGGTTTCCTAGCTTTTGCAGCAGGAGTTCGAATTGGGAAAGCAAAGGCGGGACTTGAATGAGTTTCGCTGAAGTTTTCAACCCGATGATTGTGCTCGGAGTTTTCATAGCTGGAGGTCTTGGATCCATGCTTAGAGTTGCTGTCAGTAAGTTCAGCGGTTACTGGCCATGGGGCATTCTTATTGGGAACGTAGTTGCCTCATTCTTTGCTGGCTGGGCGGTTACCTCCTTCGCTGAGGATGTGACCTGGGTTGCCATTCTGGTCGTAGGCCTTGCTGGTGGGCTTTCTACCTTTAGTTCTTGGGCAGCTGGGGCTGTTCAACTAGTGGCTAAAGACAGGCCCCTAGCGGCTACCCTATACACAGTGGTGACCGTGATTTTCTCCTCCACAGCCGCTTGGTTTGGGCTATTACTTGGCTCAACCCTGATATACTAGGTGGCAGATTTACCGTTTCCTGAGTGCATTTAGCTCAGCCAAGAATAAAAAGAGGGGGTCTCGACATGGGTCGTGGCCGTCAAAAAGCGAAGAACACAAAGGTCGCTCGTGAGCTGAAATACTTCAGCCCGAACACAGACCTGACTGCCCTACAGGCAGAACTAGGAACCACTTCAGACGAACAAGAGTATGAAGACAAGTGGGCTGATCTATACCCTGAGAATGAAGCTACTGAGACTCAAAGCAACCCAGAATCAGATTCTGACGAGTCTTCTAAAAACTAAGCTCTATAGTTTCCGACTAGCCTTACGGCTCCACCATCAACGCCCTTAGCACCTTGGATGTACCCTTCTAAGCTGCAGTCGTTTGATTCGACTATACCTAGCTGCCAGGTGGTCACTCCTGCTTCGATTAATTGTTGCTGGATACTGCTTGCCTGATCTGCTTTCACAATCACTGCAAACCCTAAACCTAGGTTCCAGGTTGATTCAACTTGTTCAAGTGTTAGGTTTCCCCAGCTAGTAAGCACCTGGAAGACATCCAGTGGCTTCCATGAACTTCTATCAACATCAAGAGTTGTGTTTTTAGGTAATACTCGAGCAAGGTTTGCTCCGATACCGCCACCGGTGATATGGCTCATCGCTTTAACTGCTGAGCCTAGATCGCTTTCAAGCAGGTTGTTTAGGATTCCGGTATATAGCCTGGTTGGTTCAAGTAATACTTCACCAAGTGATAGGTTTC
>JBIJAB010000089.1:0-4473 GCA_044345975.1 Rhodoluna sp. | reverse complement strand
AGTAGTTCACACCTATTTGTAATAACAAAGCAACTGCTAGCGCTAACAGCACGAGACCAAGGTTGAACTTCCCTGCAAGCTCTGCTGTTCCTGCACCAACTAGGACAGGAGCAACTGCCAAAGGTAAAGTTCTAAGCCTTGCGCCTTTGATCCATAACTTAACTTCACTCATTAGATACCTTCACTAAATAGTTCTCTCAACGCAATCAAATCTGTCTTGCCACTTGTAAGCCTTGGCAATCTATCGACTCGAATAACCCTAATTGGTTTAGCAGCTATTCCTAGTTGTTCAAACACTGCTCCAGCCATGTAATCAGCCACCTCCGGAGAACCAACGTAGGCAATGCCAACACGTTCACCCCATTCAGTTGAACTAACAGCAGTTGCTCCAACTTCAACAACACCTGGCACACTTCCAGCAACTGCTTCCACTTGGTCAAGACTCATCTTTAGGCCCCCAGAGATCATTACTCGATCTGCTCTACCGAGAATGTGAAGTAGTCCTTGTGAATCAAACTCACCAATGTCTTGAGTAACCAGATACCCATCTTCGTTAGCAACGTCATTAGCCAGCATGGCTCCCTTGATTGCAACCCGGTCATTCTCAACTAGCTTGATCTGAACACCATCTAAGAGCTCCCCGTTATAAACACAACCACCACTGGTTTCAGCCATGCCATAGCTCTCAACAACGTTGATGTTTCTCTCTCTAAAGAAAGCCAGAACCTCAGCACTAGTTGCCTGACCACCAACCAATATGGCTTTGAAGCGTTGTAACAACTTCACTAGAAAAGGATCTTGCGAAGCAAGCTGCTGTAATCTAACCAACTGAGTCGGAACCAAAGAGGTGAACTTAGCATCAGAGGTAAGAAGTGTTGAAGATAAAGCAAAAGCTTCGGGAGTAAATGGAACAGCAGTGTTCATAACAATAGGTTGAACATCAGCAAGGATAGATCTAACTAAAACCTGAATTCCTGCAATGTAATTGATTGGCAGAGTCAACAACCATTGACCTTGAGTGCCAAAATACTTTTCCGTTGCCTTGGCACTAGCAATCAAAGCTTCAGCACTAATACTTATTTGCTTAGGAGTTCCAGTTGAACCACTGCTTTCAACTATTAGCGCAGTGCCACTTTCAACAAACTCAGGGATACCAACAACAGTTACTTTCTCCCCATTTACTTCTCTGGGAGAAATAAACACCGCACATTTGCCTGCAAGTGCATCAGTTAGAGCAAGTAGAGCACCAACAACATCATTGGCTGGGATAACTCTCACTGGGATTTGGTTCATAAATTTAGAAGTGCCAAGGGAACGGTGACCAGTCCGGTGCTCTTTTTTCTAAGAAGCTGTCCTTACCTTCAATAGCTTCATCCGTCCCATAAGCCATACGTGTAGCTTCGCCAGCAAATAGCTGCTGCCCAACTAGTCCGTCATCAATCATGTTCATTCCATATTTCAACAAACGAATTGACTGCGGGGACTTACCTAGAATCTCTTTAGCCCACTCAACACCTTTAACTTCTAGTTCAGCATGAGGAACTACTAGGTTTACAACACCCATCTCATAAGCACGCTGAGCTGAATACTCTTGGCCTAAGAAGAAAATCTCTCTTGCAAACTTCTGCCCAACCTGACGAGCAAGATAAGCAGAACCATAGCCTGCATCAAATGAGCCAACATCAGCATCTGTCTGCTTGAATCTGGCATGCTCACTAGAAGCAATAGAAAGATCAGCAACAACGTTCAAAGAATGTCCACCACCAGCAGCCCAACCAGGCACTAGAGCAATAACGACCTTTGGCATAAACCTAATAAGTCTTTGAACTTCAAGAATGTGTAGACGACCTGAGCTGTTATCTCCATATTCATAACCCGCACGGCCACGAACCTTCTGGTCTCCACCAGAGGAGAAAGCCCAACCACCATCTTTAGGTGAAGGTCCGTTACCAGTTAGTAAAACAACACCAACATCAGTTAGACCTTGAGCATGAGTTAGAGCTTTAGCCAGCTCATCAACAGTCTGTGGCCTAAAAGCATTTCTAACCTCAGGTCGGTTGAAAGCAATACGAACAACCCCCAGAGATACGTGCTTGTGATAGGTAATGTCAGTCAGACTCTCAAAATCATCAACTTCAGACCAGATAGTTGTGTCAAAGAGCTCAGATACGTGTTTGGACATACTCCTAGACTAACAATGTGGAGATAACCCCAGAAATCAAAGACCAGATCCTGAGCACAGCTCGGGTCTTATCTATCCAAATGCGGGTCAAGTTCAGAGGCATTACTACCCGAGAAGTTCTCCTATTTGAAGGCCCTAAAGGCTGGGCTGAATGGTCCCCATTCACCGAATACGAAGATGAGGAAGCCAGCATCTGGCTCAAAGCAGCCATCGAGTTTGCCTTCGGAGAAATACCAGAACCAACCAAGAAAACCATCAAAGTCAATGCAACCCTGGCAGCAGTCAAAGACGTTAGAGCAGCTCTAGAGCCCTTCGGAAACTTCGAAGTAGTAAAGATCAAAGTTGCCGAAAAAGCACAAACTCTTCAAGACGATCTCGACCGCATCCATGAGGTTAGAAAACACTACCCTGATGCACGCATAAGACTTGACGCTAACGGTGGCTACGACATCGAAACAGCACTCACCTTAGCAAAGGCTATGTATGAAGAAGGTGTTCCTCTTGAGTACCTAGAGCAACCGGTAAAGACAATTGCAGAGCTTGCTGAACTCAGACTCAAACTAAAGACCATGAACATCAAAATAGCCGCAGATGAATCAGTAAGAAAAGTAAATGACCCTCTAGCTGTTGCTCACGCTAACGCTGCAGATCTCCTAGTTCTAAAAGCAGCTCCACTCGGTGGAATAAACAACGCTCTAAGAATTGCTAACGAAGCAGGATTACCAGTTGTTGTATCAAGTGCTCTAGAAACATCTGTAGGAATAAGCATGGGTGCCTATCTTGCAGCTGCTCTAAACAGCGAATACGCAAGCGGACTAGCCACAGCCGCTCTTCTTACTGAAGACGTAACAGACTCTCCCCTAATCCCAACCAACGGTGAAATACCTTTAACAAGAATCGCCCCAAACAAAAACGCCCTAACCAAACTCCAAGCACCAGTAGATAGAACTACTTGGTGGATGGAACGATTAGAACGTTGTTTGAAACTTACCTAAGACTTAGACCAGTAAAGTTCCCGACCAACTGTCATAAGAGTAATCACTAGACCAATAGTTCCGGTCATCGCAGGTGCCACGAAGCTCGCCATCGTGATTCCAGATGAACCAACCGAAGAGAAAATAAAAGCCAGGGCCATAACTAGAGTGTTGATACTGCCGATTAGCAGAAATAATCCAATAGCCCGAACGGCATGGGTGTTCCGTTTGGTTGCCTCGAGCAGATCAGAAATGGAAACATCTGTCGATTCTTCTTCAATGCCGATGCCACTTGAGTCACAGTTAGGGCACTCGGAATAAGAATTCCTGTCATAGATGAAAGTGCAGTCTTTACAATTAACCAAGTTTTTCTTCATGATTGAAATATAGTCCCCGATAGGGAACTTGATTGTATTCATAAAGAATTAGTTCAGGCCTGTTTATGGTCTTGATTTGCCCAGTTCGCGTATTCCAACTCCCAGCCCCATAAAGAAGCCGGCCGCAATGATTACCCAGCCCCACATAGTCATCGAGTCGGCTCCGCAGTCGGAATACGAACCGCAGCGAATAGCCGCATTTGCACCCGCAGCAACTAGCCCGTACCCAATTACTGAGGTTGAAAAAGTGGTTAGAAGAAAAATGGCTAGCGAGCGAACGGCGTAGGTAGTTCTGTTTTGAGCTGTCACCAAATCATCGAGGTCAGCAAAATCTCTGACTTGAATGTAGTTGGCGTCGGCTACGTTTTGGGAAATCACTTTGCCACGCCTACTTGTCGATGCCCCTTGGTGATCGCAGCTCGGGCATCGATCGAATTCATCCATGTCAAATTTGTAGGTGCAGTTCTTGCAATAGGAAACATTCGGGCTCATGTGACAAATATAGTTCCCATAAAGAAACTATTTGGTATTTCTAGATACCCGAATAAACGTGCAACCCCTTGAAGAACAAGTTAACGATGGTGAAGTTAAAGATGATGGCTATGAAGCCGATCAGGCTTAGCCATGCTGCTCTGGTTCCATCCCAACCTTTGGTTGTTGTTGCATGCAGGTATGCAGCATAGATAACCCAAATGATGAATGTCCAGACTTCCTTGGTGTCCCAGCCCCAGAATCTGTGCCAGGCCTTATCAGCCCAGATAGCTCCAGCAATAAGGGTGAATGACCAGAGAATAAAACCAATGATGTTGAACTGGTAATAGGTTCTCTCAAGTTTCTCTGACTTAGGGAATACCCTAAGGAACTTAGTGAAGCCTTGGCCTGCTTTGGTCTTAGAGGCTTTGATTCTCTTGCTCTCTTTCAAGATGTGAATCAAGGAAAG
>JBIJAB010000088.1:0-4489 GCA_044345975.1 Rhodoluna sp. | reverse complement strand
TTGCTGTTAGTTCCTAGAATCTGAACCCCATCCATTTGCACCTTTTGGTTACTGCTTCTGGCATCGGGGAAGAAAGCCACAAGCCAAATAGCTGGAGATCAGAATCTAGGAATTAGTTGAGCTCCACCTCCCCATCGCTAAAGTTTGCAAAATCTTCTGCAGTGGCTTCCATGAATGCGTTGTACTTCTCTGGGTTCCAAATTTCAATGTGCTTACCAACACCAACCACGACAAGGTCGCGACTTAGCTCAGCCCATTCACGCAAACCAAGGTTCACAAGAATTCGACCTTGGCCGTCAGGTATTTGTTCATCAGCAAGGTTGAAGTAATGACGGTTAAGCCCTCTACGTTGACGAGAGCCAATTGGAGCTGTTCCAGATACATAAGCTGACCTGGCTTCAAACTCTGCTGCGGTAAGAAGAACTAAACAGTTCTCCTGACCCTTGGTTAGGACGACTCCCCCTGCTAGGCGATCTCTGAACTTGGCAGGAAGGATTAGGCGAAATTTGTCATCGAGTTTGGGATAGCTAGTACCAATGAACATCTGCTCGCCCTTTCTCTAGTTCGCTACTTGACTTGCACTCCACAATACACCACTTTCATCCACAAATATACAAATATTAGGAATTATTTACTATTCTGGCGTGTTTTGCCTAATAAAGACAAGGGGTAACTCAGTGGAGGGAAAATCCTAAAAATATGGATTTTTGGGCTTAAATGGCAAAAGAGCTCCAGATTTGCTCTGAAGCCCTTTGTTTTTTAGCCTGTTTTGGAGGCTAAGCCTAAGTTTTAGTTGTCGTTACGCTGATCCCAACGGTTCTGGAAATAGTCACTTGAGCCAAATTTAGGCCCAGTTTTTGGAGCTGCCTTTGGCTGGCTCTCTCTAAATGCCTTGGTAGTCCAGTTCTGGCTAACTAGGTAAAGCCCAGTGAGCATGGTTAGGAAAGCTAGAACTCCTACGATTACCTGCTGGATAGTGATAGAGAACACCATCAATCCGAGCCCGAAGACAACCAGCAGCGAGCCCAGGACTAGAAGGCGACCGTACTTGACCTTGCCATCAACTGGCTCAGCCTTCTTGTCCTTCGGCGCTGGCTTGCCCCCTGTTAGCTGACGCTCAAGTTCTTCCAGAACTTTCTGCTCGTTCTCGCTCAATCCCACGGTTTTCTCCTTAGCCTTGCCTTTAATGCTAAACCTATTAGCCAAGTTAGGCTATTCCAGTGAATTATTCAAAGAATCTTTTAGGTCAAGTTCAGGCAAATCTAGACACCTTTTGCGAAAAGCAGCGTAGCGACTTCGAGGCTATTTCTGAAGATCTGATTCCAGTTGTTGACTACACCCAGAGCCTTCTTCAGGGTGGAAAGAGATTCAGGGCCCTGTTTTGCTACTGGGCCTGGAAATCTGCACTTAACGATTCTTCGTACCACCAGAGCGAGCAAGAGATTAATGAGTCAGAGATGGCAATAGCTGGAATTGCAGCTTCTCTTGAAATGTTCCATGCAGCAGCCCTAGTTCATGACGACCTGCTAGATCAGTCAGATACTCGTAGAGGTGCACCTTCGATTCACAAACGTTTTGAATCGCTGCACAAAGATAAAAAGTGGGCTGGTTCACCTGAGCGCTTTGGAGTTGCCGGTTCAGTCCTAGTTGGCGACCTAATGCTTGGTTGGTCAAGCGAGATTTTTGGTAACGCTCTACTGCACTCCCCTAACCGTGAAATTGAAAGTGCCTGTCGTGATGAGTTCAGCTTGATGAGAGTTGAAGTAATGGCAGGTCAGTACCTTGATGTGTTGGAAGAAAACGCTGCAACCACAAGACCTGTCAAGGAAGGTGTTGGTAGAGCAGAGAAGGTTATTCTCTACAAAACAGCCAAATACAGCATTGAGGCTCCGCTTCGTATCGGAGCAGCATTTGCTGGAGCAGACCAAGCCACGCTCAACTCATTCACCCAGTTCGGTATTCCATTAGGAATCGCTTTCCAACTGAGAGATGACATCCTGGGTGTCTTTGGTGACCCAAGCGTTACCGGTAAACCTGCAGGTGATGATCTTCGTGAAGGTAAGAGAACTGTGTTAGTTGCTCTAACTCGTGAGGCTCTAACTGAACGCTCTCCATCAATGGCCGATAGCTTTGAAGAGCTTTTAACCAGCAGAGAACTCGATGCCCAGCAGATCGCTTTCATGCAAAAACTTATTCAGGAATCTGGAGCTCTAGAGAAGACCGAGCGAATGATTATCGAACTCGGAGATAGAAGCTTAGAAGCTCTTGAAAGTTCTAACTTAGAAGAGAACGCCAAGGCTGAACTAAGAGCTTTAGCACTGAAGGTTGTAAATCGCGACGCTTAGAAAGCTAGCGACTGAGCAACTCTTCTTACTTCTGTTTTTCTCCCTGAAATAAGTGCAGCCATCGGTGTCGTGGCTAATGAATCCTCAACTGTGTAAAGCCATTTGATGGCCCCACCTAACGTGAAACCCGAATCCAGCAGCAACACGATGGTGCCCCTGAGTGATGGCAAAGGTTCTCCGTTGATGATGATCTCTGCAGGTATTCGCTGAACACCATCCGCCTTGATAGCAATGAGGTGGTGCTCTTCGATAAGGCGACGAACCTTACCTGGCACAATGCCTAGGAGTTCGCCTGCCTCAGGGATGGTAAGCCAGTTAGTTATTTGGTCTAAAGGTTCGGTCACCCTTAAAGATTGCCACACCTGCGCCGTTGATGCCATCTGAACTGCACCCGTGGCACGATATTCATGCCAACCAATTCAGGAAAAATGACAACAGGTCCAGATCAGCCAAACCAAGAAGGTATGCCGAATCTACCCAAATCAGGCTCCGAATCAGACGCTCGGGTCAGATTGAGCCAAAACGCTCTGGTTCACACCGTTCAAATGGGTGAAACGTTGAGCCAAATAGCCGAACTTTATGGGGTTGAAGTCAAGGAGCTCATTTCTGCAAACAGGCTCACTGGGCAAAGCGTTTTATACCCAGGTCTGAGACTGATAATTCCTGCTTACTCCCAAGAAGAGGAAGAGCTTCAGGAGCAAAAGGAAATTCATTTGGTTCAGCCAGGTGAATCTCTGTTTGGAATTGCCCAACTGTATGGCATGACAGTTTCTAAACTTCAGCAGCTGAATTCTTTGGGCGATAATGCAATCTTGTTTCCAGGTACCACCCTGCACCTTGTTGAGAGAGTGGTTGAGCAAATCGAAGAAGCACCGCTCAAGTTCTTGAGGCTTCCCCCAACGACTTGTTTAGTTCACGGCTATCACAGGGTTAGGTTTGGTGATCAGTTAAGTCGAATCGCAGCCTTTCATGGCGTCAGCACTCAGTCTTTATTAAGCGCAAACAACCTTGGGTGGAATGCACTGATTCACGAAGGTCAGAAGCTCATTGTGCCGATATCCCATGGGCCCTATGATTGCCCGAATCTAGTCAAACTAGATCCAGCAGCTTTTCATAATGCTCAAATCTATTTTGAAACAGCAAAGGAAATGCAACTCTCAGAATTCAGCGTTGTTGTTGCCCTGTGTCTTGAAATGCAGCGATCTGGTTTAGTGCCTGAATTTGGTGGAGCAGCTGCTTCCAAAACTCTTCTTTTAGGATTGAAGCAAGTTGATGTTATTGAATCAATGAATGTCAAACAGGTCATTACGGCCTTAGGTTATGAAAATCTGGCAGAAGGCTCCGCATTATGGGAACCTTCCGCTTGGGCTTGGTTGCGAGAGGTAGGGTCGAAACAAATATGAGTAACTTGGCTGGCACTACCCTATCCAGTAGATATGAAATCAAAGAAGTAATCGCCAGAGGCGGAATGGCAACTGTTTACCTAGCCAAAGATTTACGCCTCGCTAGAGAAGTTGCGGTTAAAGTAATCCATCCGCACCTTTCAGAAGATCCTGTCTTTAGGGACAAATTCTTTAGAGAAGCAAGAATGCTTGCCAAGGTAAATCATGCAAACCTTGTTAACATCTTTGACCAAGGCGATGATTCAGGAAATGCTTTTATTGTTTTAGAGCTAGTTCAAGGCATCACTCTTCGAGATGCGATTAGAGACATGGGAGCTCTGCATACCAAGCAAGCACTTCAAGTGAGCAAGGCTATGCTCTCTGCCCTTGCTCAGGCTCATTCAAGTGGTGTTGTTCATAGAGATCTAAAGCCTGAAAACGTACTGCTATCCGATGACGGTCGAATCAAGGTGACCGATTTTGGCTTAGCTAGAGAGCTTTCAGCCAATACTGACACGGGTTCACTTGTCGGCACAGTTGGCTATCTAGCTCCTGAAGTAATTCGCAGAGGAAAAGCAGATACTCCTAGCGATGTATACAGCTTTGGGATCATGTTGTTTGAGATGCTCACTGGTAAGCAGCCTTATCAAGGCGATGATGCAATCCAAGTTGCATATATGCACACTTCAGAAAGAGTTCCATCAGCTAGGACACTGAATCCCCAGGCTGATGCAGCACTAGACAAACTCATGTTGTGGTGCA
>JBIJAB010000087.1:0-4513 GCA_044345975.1 Rhodoluna sp. | reverse complement strand
GAACGTTGTCTAACTAGATTGACTATTTCTTCGTAAACCTTTGGATACAGCACAGAAAATGAGATGTCTTCAAGTTCAAGTTTGAAAGCACTGATACCCAAGCGGTGAGCTAGTGGAGCGTAAATCTCCAATGTTTCCTGAGCCTTTTGCTTTGCCTTCGCTTCTGGTACGAATCCCCAGGTTCTCGCATTGTGAAGCCTGTCAGCAAGCTTTATAACCAGAACTCTAATGTCCTTGGACATCGCCACAACCATCTTGCGGACAGTCTCAGCTTGGGCGTCATCCCCGAACTTCACCTTGTCCAACTTTGTTACTCCATCGACCAGCATGGCTACTTCGTCGCCGAAATCTGCTCTCAACTCGTCAAGCGTGTAATCAGTGTCTTCCACAGTGTCATGAAGTAGAGCGGCGGCTAGACCTGCTGGGCCTATACCAAGATCTGCTAGTAGTTGAGCGACAGCAATTGGATGAGTGATGTAAGGATCGCCACTCTTACGCGTGTGACCTAAGTGAGCCTTTGAAGCTACCGTGAAAGCCTTCTCAACAATAGCGAAATCAAGCTTAGGATGAGCTGCCTTAGCGGATTTCAAGACTTCGGCAATGCCAGAACCTTCAGCTGGACGGGTGAATATTCTAGGCAGGCGATTGCGAAGTGTTGCTAGTGCTCCGCCGCCTGAAGTGTCCGACATGTCATCCTTCGTGTTGTACTAAAGAATAACGTTATTAGCTAACGAGTGCACCACGCTTGGCAAGGATCTTCTTCTCAGCCTTGGCAAACTTAGCTTCTCCCTCACGCATGTGTGAATAGGCAGGAGCAGCAATAAAGATGGTCGAGTAGGTTCCAACGATGATACCCACGAACAACGCCAAAGAAATGTCCCTAAGTGTTCCAGCTCCCAGGAATGATGCTCCAATGAAGAGGATGGAGGCTACAGGAAGAACACCCACGATAGATGTGTTGATTGAACGAACTAGGGTCTGATTGATAGCTAGATTAACCTGCTCAGCGAAGGTCGTGGTCTCACTGAATTCAACCTCATATGTGTTCTCACGGATCTTGTCGAACACCACAACAGTGTCATAAAGCGAGTAGCCGAGAATAGTTAGGAACCCAATAACAGCAGCAGGCGTTACTTCGAAGCCAAGTGCTCCGTAAAGACCTGCGGTCAAGATCAAGTCGTGAGCAAGTGCCAGCATTGCTGCTGCACTCATCTTTAGAGTTCTGAAGTAAAGCGCCATCATGATGGCAGCAAGCAGGATGAAGATCAATAGACCCCAAAGGGCTTTGTTAGTGATATCTGCACCCCAGTTAGGACCAATGAATGAGCTCGCGACATTGCTGTCCTTAACCTCATAAGCCTTAGCCAAAGCAAGACGGACCTTCTCAGACTCTTCGTCGCCAAGCTGTGGAGTCTGAACTCTCACGGTGTCTCCACCGATAATAGTGGCGTTCACCTGGACTTCAGGTACGACTGTGTGAACAGCTTCTTCAGCGATTAGTGTGCTGTCGATCTTGCTCTCTGAGATCTTGTATTCAGAACCGCCGCGGAACTCAATACCAAAGTTAAATCCACCTGCCGCAATCGGCAGGATGGTAGCAAGAATCACAGTGATACCTGTTGCGATGTAGAAGTACTTTCTTCTACCAATGAAGTTGATTGATTTTTCACCGCTGTAAAGCTGGTTACCAAGTTCAGCAAAACGAGACATTAGTTGTTCTCCTCTTTCTTAGCTGCTGCTGCATCTTTATCTGCAGCTGCTTTACGTTCAGCGATGGTCTGGCGTCTTTCAGCTTCCTTAGAAGCTTTTGCAGCCTTTCCAGATGAAACTGTTTCTGCAACCCTGAAGGTACCTCGACCTGTATAGCCGTAGGCGGCACTTTCGCGAAGCTGAAGACCAGTCCACTTGTTTCCAGACATGAAGAATCTACTCTTAGTGATTAGCCTGAAGGCTGGATACGTGAACAAGAACACGACAGTTAGGTCGATAAGGGTTGTTAGACCTAGTGTGAACGCGAATCCTCGCACGTTACCAACTGTCAAGATGTAAAGAACCACAGCAGCTAGAAGGCTCACAGCACCCGACACAAGAATGGTTCTCTTTGCTCTGTTCCAACCGCTTTCAACCGCTACCCAAAGAGGCTTTCCTTCTCGGAGCTCATCCTTAACTCGTTCGTAGTAAACGATGAACGAGTCGGCTGTAATACCGATACCCATGATCAAACCTGCGATACCTGATAAGGAAAGTCTGTAGTCCATTCTCCAAGTTAGAAGAGCAATCACCACGTAAGTGATGACGAAAGCAACTACGAGGGAACCAATGGTGATTATTGCCAAGGCTCGATACTGGAAGATTGAGTAGATGATAACCAGGATCACACCGATCAGACCAGCCAAAAGACCTGCTTGCAACTGTTCAGCTCCTAGAGTTGCTGAAATGTTCTCCTGAGATTGAACAGCGAACGAAATTGGAAGTGAACCATACTTCAACTGATCAGCAAGAACCTTTGAGCTTGCCTGGTCAAATGAACCAGTAATCTGAGCGGCACCGCCTGTAATAACTGCTTGAGTGGTTGGAGCAGTAATAACGTAGCCATCGATAGTCACAGCGAATCTATTCTGAGGCTCCGTTAGTGGGAAAAGACGTCCTGTGATGTCAGCGAACTTGTCGCCACCTTCCGCCGTGAAGTTTAGGTTTACAGCCCACTCGTTGGTTGCAACTCCGTTTGCTCCTGTGACTGTTCCAGCATCTGCACCTGCAAGATCGACACCGGTAATCTCAACAGGTCCAAGGATGTACTTTTCTCCAAGACTTCTATCACAAGTAACAAGTGGCTTGTCAGCTGGGTCTATCTGGCCTGGCTCACGGAATTTCTTTGAACAATCTAAGTTCTCGTACTCCTTCTGCAACTTTGCAGTGATTTGGTTAAGGTCACTAGGACTTGTTGGCTTTGCCGAAGAGGTTTTTATTGGCTTAGAGCCATCCTTGCCAACTTCGGTCTTGCTTCCAGCTGAGGCAGCAAGAACAACTCTGAACTCAAGCTTTGCAGAACTCTTGATAAGTGCGAGTGTGTTGGCATCTGGAATACCTGGGATAGAAACAACGATGTTGTTTCCTGAAGTGTTGATCTGAGCTTCGCTAACACCTGTTGAGTCAACACGCTGACGAATAATAGAAACGGCCTGGTCTAGCTGCTCTGGGAGAACAGGCTTACCCTCTTCAACAATCGGAGTCAAAATAATCTGAGTTCCACCGGAGAGATCTAGGGCGAGGTTAGGTACGTATGTTGCTCTCTTCTCACCGAAGGTAATACCGAGCCCAATGATGCCAACGATTCCAAAGATTAGAACCATTAGCCATGTCAGTGATCTAAGTGCTGCTCGAGTTGCAGTGCGCTTTTCAGACAAAATCTAGCCTTTTCTTCTTAGTGTGAGCTAATTACTTAGCTGTCTTCTTTGTTGTAGTGGTGGTCTTTGCTGCAGCAGTGGTTTTCTTTACAGGCTTGGCACTGGCAGTCGCAGAAGGCTTGGCATCTGTTGAAGCAGGAACAACCGTTCTAACGGCAGCCTTCACGAACTCGATCCTCGTGCCTGGAGTCGTTTCAACAATCACAGTGTCTTCAAGAATTGAGGCAATCTTGCCCTTGATACCGCCAAGCATAATAACTTGGGCCCCAACTGCAACCGAAGCTTCAAGAGCCTTAGCCTGCTTACTTCTCCTGCTGTTGCTGAAGATGATGTATGCCAGGAAAACGGCAAGGATGAGTATTAACTCCATGTTGGACCAATCGTTAAATGAGGGATTTTGCTACCTAACGATTATAAGCGACAGGCTAGTCGAATAAACCCTGTGAGCCCTGCGGAGGGGTCAATCCAAGGTGCTTGTAGCCAGCTGATGTCGCCTGTCTGCCCCTAGTGGTTCGGACAATAAGTCCAACTCTAAGCAGGAATGGCTCAACTACGCTCTCGATAGTGTCAGTTTCCTCACCTAGTGCAACGCTGAGGGTATTCAAACCAACGGGTTTACCCTCGAACTTGACTATGAGGGCCTCCAGGACAGACCTATCTAAGCGATCTAGGCCAAGTTCATCGACTTCGTAAAGCTCAAGAGCTGAAACTACAGTCGCAACTGTCACTTTTCCGCTGGAGTGAACCAGAGCGTAATCCCTGACCCTACGCAATAAACGATTGGCAATGCGTGGAGTTCCCCTAGATCTAGAAGCAATTAGCGACAAGGCGTCAACACCAACAGAGAGGTTCATTAGGTTAGCGGCTCTTGAAACAACCTCCCCTAGCTCTGCTTCAGAGTAAAAGTCGAGATTCGCGGTGAAGCCAAATCTGTCACGCAAAGGGTTAGGTAGTAATCCGCTCCGAGTAGTTGCTCCAACCAAAGTAAATGGATCAAGGTCGAGAGAGATGCTTGTTGCTCCTGCACCCTTACCTACCATTACATCAACACGAAAATCTTCCATCGCGAGGTACAGCATCTCTTCTGCCGATCTAGACATTCGGTG
>JBIJAB010000086.1:0-4533 GCA_044345975.1 Rhodoluna sp. | reverse complement strand
ACTGTGGACCTAAGGGGATTTGAACCCCTGACCCCCTGCATGCCATGCAGGTGCGCTACCAGCTGCGCCATAGGCCCATGTAACAAACCCTAGATTACTACATTTAGGCGATGGGTATGGCTTAGGAATTAGGAATCTAAAGGACCTAGACTTCCCAATCATCATCTTCATCAACTGTTTGTATCTGCTCCGTTGGAGCTTTAGTAGATGCATGAACAATTTGAACTACACCTGCCTTTTCAAGAGCTTCAATCTGGGGTAGGTATCTCCACTTTGAATCCTTCTTAAGGCCAATCCATACGTAGTGAGTAGCTCTTGTTACAGCAACGAACAAAAGGTTTGCTACAGGAGCTTCGTAGAACTTATCCCCTATCAGTGAATCGAGATCGGGCAAAAATACTGAATCAACAGTCAAACCTTTAGCACTGTGATAAGTGACAACCTCTGGGAGATTCCCCGCAGCAGATAAATGGGCGGCTGACACTACATTTACTCCTGCTTTGCCCAAATCATCAACTACGGACTTCACCCAACTCTTGGAGGAGCCTAATATGAGCGTTGACTGACCCAACTGTCCCCTCTCAACTATTGCATCGCGCAGTGAATCCATCTTCTGTTGATCAGATTCGAAGATTGTGACTTTGGGTGTTTCAACGTCGTCTGGCGACAATAGATTTGCTGACTGGAACTCAGCGATTTCTTCCTCTGAGTTTAAGAATATTGAAGCTAACTTGACTATGTTCGGAGTGCACCTGTAGGCATTAAGCAAAGTTTGCTGCTTAACTCCCACTCCAAGCGTTTTGGCAGCTAGCTTAGGATTCATGCCTGTCCCATAGAGTTGCTGCCTAACATCCATAGCTAAAGTGGATGATTTGCTAACTCTCTTGAGAATCAGTAAAGAAGTTTCATCTAAATCCTGGGATTCATCTACGAGGCAAAATTCAAAAAGAGGTTGGATTGGGTTATCCTCAAGAGCTTTGAGGACATTCTTGCGAACTTCTAGAACACCTTTAGTGGAGTTTTGACTCGGGACACTTTTACCAGGTAAGAATTGTTTGTGGAGATCTTTACACAAAGCATCAAAAGTGCTGACAGAAAGCTGTTCAAGCCCAAGTTTAGTTAACCCGTCAACAAGTTCCGCTTTCAAGCGATTAGTGTAAGTAAGCAGAGCTACTCGGTGAACTGGTAGCTTGGCATTCTTCACGGCGAAATGTGCCCGATGCACCAAGACTAAAGACTTACCTGAGCCTGGACCACCCATGATTATTCGGCTTGAAGAAATTGGTGCTCTCACCAAATTTTGCTGATCTTCTGTAAGGGAGGCAAATGGAACAACTCTCAAAACGACCCCAAACTACTTGTCGTGATTTTCAGGGTAAACATTCGAATCCTCGCCACTGTCGCCGTCTTTGTCTGTTTCCACTAATGAAGATCTCTCTTCAGCTATGTCTGACTGCCAGGGCTTGTCCTCAGACATCTGAGCAGCTCGCCCATACCAGTAAAGGTCCACCCAATCGAAGCGGGAACTCTGGTCATACTCATTCTTTGCGTCTTGAATGTAACTGTCACGCTGTTTGAATTGCTTTAGTTTGTGGCACAATGATGCCGCAAGAGCATAGCCAATTCCGTAACCACTTTTTCCGTACTCAAGAGCAAGCTCAATTGCACGTTCACTTCGATCGGCTCTGTGCTCAGAGTAGTGGTTGGCAAGGTTAAACTTGGCGGCACTGTCTCCCAGGTTTATAGCTCCCTGCCAAGCGGATTCGACATTGCCGTACTCTTTCAACCGATCATAAAGAGCTGCTAACTTGAAAAGAATGTCAATTTTTTGTGATCTGCTATCTGTCTTGTTTAGCATTCTCTTGTAGTTTTGAATCGCACGCCTGTTTTGGTTCGTATCTGAATAAAGATCAGCAAGACGCAAAGTCTTAAGGATTCTGTCAATCTCATCCTCATAGTGACCCTCCCTCAGTTGTGAATCAAGTTCTAGAATCTCATCCATTTTTGCGTTTGCGTTTGCTTCGACCGCAAAAGGGTTGTCAAAATCAACAGTATAAACTGACATGTTTTTTCCAACCCCAATTCTTGCGAGTATCTGGAGTCGCTGGTTCTCATCAATTGAATAATCCAAAACGATAGGTGCTCCACTCTTAATCGACGAATCTAAAGAGATTTTCTTGCTCACCAATGTGAACCCACCCGATGAAATCTCAAAAGTTAGGTCTCTTTTGCCTGCTGGCAATTCAGGAACACTTAGACCTTCATAATCTGAGTCAAAAGGAAGAGCTGAACCACTCGGGATAAGGACTAGGTGACCGTTTCCCGTCCGAAGCTTAACTGATTGAGAAACTATTGATTTTAGGACCGGCTTACCTACCAGAAGTTTAAAGAGGCCGTGGTTTGCTGCACCACGGCTTATCGAGTGCTGTGCTTCGCCCACGTTTCTAGCAAATATGACATTAGCGTCTGGGAATGCTTCAATCACAGCCGCTTTGTAGAAATAAAACATCGAACTTCCGCCAACTAGGAGAATGTCGGTAACCTCATCGTCATTCCAGCTTGATCTCTCAAGGCAATCGCTGATCGGATTAAAGATGTTATTTGAAATGTAGAACTCATTCTGGTTCACAAGCCGAGCAGTATCACTAATGAATGGCTCCACAGCATCCAGCATCTGATCGAGAATCAGACGTGCTTCAAAGCTGTATTCAGCCGACACACCCTGATAGTCAAAAGTTAGCCGCACCTTGCTAGGCAAAGTTGCCAACAAGTCACCCGGTAGATCGACATCTGGGTTAGCGTCTTTTCTGTCTGCCGCTTCAATGGAAAGAGAAGTTTTTAGCCCTTCAGCCACTGGAGACAAATTTTCTAAAATCCTCTGTATTGCCGAGTACTGCAGATTTGCCATCTGTAGATTGTTCTGGCTAAGGAGTTGAGGTAAGAGAACTTCGTAGGCAATAGCCCGATCGATGTCGCCACCGCCAATTCGATGAAAGCGAGAAACTCCCCTTCTTGAAAACTGCAAGGTATCTTTTTGATCCCAGCTAACTTCGATTGCAGCAACGTCACAGGTTCCGCCTCCGAAATCGACAACTAATATCTTGCTTTTCTTTCCTTGCTTCACCAAATTCATGTTCGAAGGCAGCAAGTCTAAAAATGCGGCAATCGGTTCATCTAGTAGAGATCCAGGATCTAGATTAATTCCCGCTAACTCAGCCGCAGCCAGTGTATCTTCACGTTGAGGTAGTTGAAAGGATGCTGGCACTGTGACAATAAAACTGTCAATCTCTGCAGGATTGTGATTCTTTGCAGCATCTAGCAGGAACGCAAGAATCTTAGTTGCGATGTCCTTAGGAGTCTTAAAGCCATCTGGAGCCTTTTTGTATGTTTGACGAGTTCCAATGTGATTTTTAGTTTCCCACCAAATGTTTTGTTCAAATATTGCATCCTTGTTGGTTCTAAACCGTTTTGCACCTTCGCCAACTAGGACTTTGCCGTCAACAATGGCTACGACAGATGGAACGAGTTGTTTGGTAACTTTGCCCCCACCCACAAGCTCTTGATCTATTTCAAGCACTTCAATGACTGGGGCTGCGTCTTCTGGGCTCCAGGTCACATCGGTGAGCACGCAGTTGGTAGTTCCTAAGTCAATAGCCACGATCCTGATTGGCTTACTAGGTCTAGCTCCTGCAGCAAAAGTATTCAGCAGTTCTAAAATATCCGTCATTTCCATTCCTCCTAAAGGTCTCTAAAAAGGTTATCCGTAGGCACCGACATTTGAGAAATGAAGTTATTCGGGAACAGAATCTTGAAGCTGATGATTCTGTGGGTGCGTCACTTCCATTTGGATTCGTGCTTGAGGGGACCTGAATCTGGTCTTTTTATGGGGAACTTTGCAGGTTTAGGCGTGTCGCCCGCTATTTGTATGCCAAAGTATAGATACGTCAGAACTGGATAACGGGACTCAAAGCCCACAGTTGTATGACGGGTTATCAACGCACCACCTCATCTAATAACCCATCGAAAGGTTAGTCAATTGACTACATCCAAATTGGGCCTTAAGGCCCGCTTCACAGCACTATCAGCATCACTTGCAGTAGCAGCATTAGCTCTAACTGGTTGCTCTCCAGCAGCCACAGAAAAAGCAGACTTTGGAGATCTAAGCATTCAGCTGTCCTGGATCAAGAACTCCGAATTCGCAGGACAGTTCTTTGCAGTAGAGAACGGTTACTACACCGACGCTGGCTTTAGTTCAGTAAACCTAGTTGCAGGGCCTGCAGCAACTGAAGCAGAAGTTCTTTCAGGTAACGCTCTAGTTGGTATTGCTAACCCAATCTCAACTGCTCCAGTTATCTTGAACGAGGGAGCTCCGCTAAAGATCATCGGAACTACCTACCAGAAGAACCCATTCACCATTCTTTCCCTAAAGGACGGTGCAAACATCGAAACCATCCAGGACCTAATCGGTAAGCGTATTGGTGTTCAGGCTGGCCCTAACGAGACCTTGTTTGATGCATTGCTAAAGGCAAACGG
>JBIJAB010000011.1:0-16342 GCA_044345975.1 Rhodoluna sp. | reverse complement strand
CACAGTGGTACGGGCTTTACCTTGCACGCAAACTCTGTTACCGACGCAATGCCTCGAATGCTCGCTATATTGGCGGGAGTTGGCGTCAAGCCTGAGCTGGGCAGGCTGCTAGTTTCAAGTGCTATTACGTGGGTTATTGAAGTCAAGAGAATGGATTCTAATCGTGCGGTTACCGCCATTCACAGATTGATTGGCAGCGATGTCTGAAGTTATAGCCCTCACTAAAGTTGCAGGCCTACTCAAGTCTGGAGTGAGTTTAGAAAAATCTTTAGAGCAAGTTGGAGGGGAAATATCCCAGTCCAAGGGGTTGCAGTATTTACTCTCAGCAGCAAGTGATTCAGGATCATCGATGGGTTCGGAGATTGAGTTTATTGCTGAGGTTTTGTCTTCCAGAGACAGAGCTTTGCAAAAGATTGAAATCGCTCATGCAAGTCCAAAGTCAACAGCACGTTTGATGCTGTGGCTGCCGGTAGTCACTTTGGTTATGGCTCAACTTTTGGGCTGGGGAGTACTCGATACAGTGTTTGAGAAACCAATAGTTCTGGTTAGTTTGGGCCTTGGCATTTTGCTGTTGCTTTCAGCCAAACTAGTGACTTCTCGGTTATTGAAAAAGGCTAAGCCTGAATATAACTATGAAGGTTTTTATCTTTTGGGTGTGGCAATGCAGTTATCTGCTGGTGCCAATTTGCCTGAAGCCCAGCATCGAGCACTGACCAACTACTTGACTGTATTCGGTTTGAAACCTCCAGTAAGTGATCTTTCTGCAATGGTCGAAATATCTGAACTTGTTGAGAAGTCTGGAGCCAGGGCGGTTGAGTTGTTGCGTAAGCAAGCTCAGAAAATGCAAGAGGAGATTATGTTTTCAACCGAAGTCAAGATTGAAAGACTCGGCATAAAACTGATGCTTCCTTTGGGTCTTGGCGTGCTACCCGCATTTATATTTTTAGCGATAGTTCCGCTAATGGTTACCACGCTGGGAGCACAATGAAGGAGAAAGACAATGATGAAACAAATCTGGTTCGACGAGCGAGGTGCCAGCACAGCAGAGTACGCGATCATCACTTTGGCAGCTGTTGGCTTTGCAGGCCTACTGCTGACAATTCTGCGAAGTCCAGAGGTCAGGCAGATGCTGATGGATCTAATCAAGTCAGCACTCACGGTCAACGGCACTGGGTAACTGAGCGGGGCTCAGTTACAGCAGAGTTTGCCATCATCCTGCCAGGGGTGTTGCTGATTCTTTTTCTAGCCCTCTCAGTCCAAAGCCTTCAAACAAGTCGAATGGCTTTAGTTGAACTGGCGGCTGAAGGTTCCAGAGCTCTGGCTCGGGGAGAGTCAAAGTCTCTGGTGTCTGACCTGATTAGTCAGTCCGGTCTGGGACCGAGTGCTTCTTTTGAGGTCCTCTATCAGGATCTCTCCGTATGCGTTGAAGTGCTGCAAACTCATCAAATAAGAGCTATGGGAGCCCTAGTCCCTATCGAGTTGAAGGAAGTTCAGTGTGCTCGAAAGGGGGGTCTATGAGGGTTTTAGGCGATTCTGGCTCAGGGTCAATTCTGGGTTTAGGGATCATTTTTATGGTCTTGGGAATAATGACGATATCTTTGGGCTTTACTTCTCAGAGCCTTGTGATTGCTAGGCTTCAGGCTCAAACAGATAACGCAGCTATAGCCGCTTTGGATGTTTTGAGGGGAATATCGGTAGGTTATCCCTGTGAAACGGCTGAGCAGATTGTGCAAAGATTTGGGGCGAGCCTAGAAGAATGCCATAAAGTCGATTTAGACCTCTATATAAGTGTGCGTTCGGAAGTTTTAGGTATAGTTCATAGAGTTCATGCTCGGGCCACCCCGAGTTAGGCACTAACAGGTAGGAGAATCGTGAGTTCAGGTTCAAAGTTAGTCATCGTAGAGTCACCTGCAAAGGCGAAAACCATTGCCAAGTACCTAGGTGATGAGTTTCGTGTACTGGCATCCGTTGGGCACATCCGCGACCTGATCGACCTCAAGGACCTGCCTCCTGAGCTGAAGAAGAAGAGCACAATCGGGAAGTTCTCTATCGACGTTGAAGACGACTTCAAGCCTTATTACGCTATTTCACCTGGTAAGAACAAGACTGTGACCGAGCTCAAGGCAGCTCTAAAAGATGCTGATGAACTATACCTCGCAACGGATGAGGACCGTGAGGGTGAGGCTATTGCCTGGCACTTGCTAGATGTCCTCAAGCCAAAGGTTCCTGTTCACCGCATGGTTTTCCACGAAATCACCAAAGAGGCCATTCAGGCTGCCGTTCAGAACACTAGAGCCATTGACGATGATCTAGTCGAAGCTCAGGAAACCCGTCGTGTAGTAGACCGTCTTTACGGTTACGAAATCTCGCCAGTGCTATGGCGCAAGGTTATGCGAGGCCTAAGTGCTGGTCGTGTTCAGTCACCTGCTGTTCGTCTGGTTGTTGAGCGTGAACGTGAGCGCATGGCTTTCGTTTCTGGTGCATACTTCGACATAAAAGCTTTGTTTGATACTGAGAAATCAGGAGAACCAACATTTGAATCAAAGCTTCACACTTACAACGGACAAAGAATCGCTACCGGTGACTCTTTCAATGACAAGGGTGAACTGGTCGCCAAGGTGCTACTCCTTGACGAAGAAAAAGCAACGGCTCTTGCTGAAGCTATCAAGGCTCCTAATGTTCCAGTAGAAGTCATCTCGGTAGAAGCCAAGCCTTCAACAAGAAGACCTGCTGCACCATTCACTACTTCAACTCTTCAGCAGGAGGCTTCAAGGAAGCTAAGACTTTCAGCTAAGCAAACTATGGATGTTGCTCAATCTCTCTACCAAGAGGGTTACATCACATACATGAGAACTGACTCACCAACACTTTCTTCTCAGGCAATCTCAGCGGCTAGATCACAGGCCAAGGAAATGTTTGGCGAAGACTTTGTTGCAAGTGCACCACGTGTTTACCAGGGCAAGAATAAGAATGCTCAGGAGGCTCACGAAGCTATTCGTCCAGCTGGTGAAGTATTCAAGAAACCAAGCGAAGTTGCAGGCGAGCTATCTGGTAGAGCGTTTGATCTTTATGACCTGATTTGGAAGAGAACCATTGCAAGCCAAATGCAGGATGCCAAGGTTTCAACTACCACAGCAAAGATCGCAATCTTCCCTTTGGCTAACGGTGACCGTGCAGAATTTACTGCCAGCGGTACGGTTGTTACATTCAGAGGCTTCATGGCAGCTTATGAAGAAAGCCAAGATGAAAGCCGTAATGAAGACGAATCTACTGAGAAGGAAAGCAAGCTTCCTAATCTAGAAGTTGGGCAGAAGCTCAAGGTTCTAGAGGTAAACGCCAAGAACCACCAGACCTCACCACCGCCTAGATACACCGAAGCAAGCCTCGTTAAGGCCTTGGAAGAAGAAGGCATTGGCCGCCCTTCAACATATGCAGCTATCATCAGCAACATTTTGAACAAGGGATACGTTGTAAAGCGCGGCCAGGCACTAGTTCCTGAGTGGATTGCCTTTACAGTTATTCGCTTCCTTGAACAGAACGTTTCACGTCTAGTTGACTACGCTTTCACCGCTCGTATGGAAGAAGACCTAGATGAAATTGCTAACGGCACCATTGAGAGAAGTGTTTGGCTAAAACAGTTCTACTTCGGATCAGACGATAACCCTGGTCTGCACAGCGTTGTTGAGAACATTGGAGATATTGATCCAAAGGCCTTGAACTCATTAGACCTAGGTGATGGTATTACCCTTCGCACAGGTAAGTTCGGTCCTTACATGGAAATCTATATCGAACCTAATGCTGAAGGTGCTGATGAGAATGGTCGCAGAATCATCAACATCCCTGAAGGACTTGCTCCAGATGAGCTAACTCTTGCCAAAGCACATGAGCTGATTGAAGCTCCAATTCTGCAAGACAGAATTCTTGGAGTTCATCCAGACTCAGGTCACAATATTTTATTCAAGGATGGACGTTACGGTCCTTACGTTTTGATTGATGACCCAGAGGCTGAAAAGCCTAAGACTGCATCACTTTTCAAGACCATGTCTGCTGAGTCCATTGATCTAGAAACCGCATTAAGGCTTCTTGCTCTACCTAGAGTTATTGGGCAGGATCCTGAAACAGGAATCGACATCACTGCTCAAAACGGTAAGTTCGGTCCATACATGCTCAAAGGCAAAGAATCTAGAAGCCTTCAGGCAGAAGACCAGATCTTCGATCTCGATCTAGCGGGGGCGTTAGAAATATTTGCTCAGCCTAAGTACGGCGGTCGCAGAACAGCAGCAACCCCTCTGAAGGAATTCGGTGAAGACCCGGCAGCAAAGACAAATGTTGTTGCTAAGTCAGGCCAGTTTGGTTTGTACGTAACTGACGGTGTATTGAACGCAACCGTTCCAAAGGATGAGCCTCTTGATGAACTGACTCCGGAGCGAGCATTCGAACTTCTGGCAATCAGAAGAGAGAAGCTGGGTCTAGAACCTGGAGTTCCTGCTCCTAAGATGTCTAAGTCTGGACGTAAGAGCGTAGCTCCAGCCAGAACCGTCAAAAAAGGTGGCACCCGAAAGAAAGCTGGCTAATGTCAGGTCTCTTTATTTCCTTTGAAGGCATTGATGGCGTTGGTAAGTCAACCCAAGCAGACCTTCTTGAGCTTTGGCTAAAGGAGCAGAACAAAGATGTCGTTAGAACCCTAGAACCAGGGGGAACCGATGTTGGTGTTGAGATTAGAAAGATACTTCTTCACCACAAAGGTGATTTAGCTCCTCGAGCAGAGGCAGCTTTGTTTGCCGCTGACAGAGCACATCACGTTGCTAGCAAGATTCGCCCGGCACTTAGTGAAGGCAAGATTGTAATCACTGATCGATACTTCGATTCTTCTGTTGCCTACCAAGGAGCAGGTAGAGATCTTTCTAGAACCGAGGTAAGGGATTTATCTTTGTGGGCAGTTGGTGGATTACTTCCTGATCTAACAGTTTTACTTGATTTACCGGCTGATGAAGCAAGAGCAAGAAGAAATACTTCTGGAACAGAACCAGACCGCCTTGAAAAAGAAAAGACTGAGTTCTTTGAAACAGTGAGATCTGCTTACCTTGATTTAGCGAATGCTGAACCGGAACGCTTTCTGGTTGTTGATGCATCAGTAACTGTTGAAGAAATGCAAGAGCTTATTCGCGAACGAGTTGCTGGACTTATCTAATAGATGCTTACTCCACCAAAAGTTTTTAGAGATGTAGTTTCTCAACCTGAAGCGGTTGGTCAACTTTTGAGTGCCGTGAGACAGGGCAACGATATTCACCATGCATGGCTATTCACTGGCCCGCCAGGGTCGGGAAGATCGCAGCTTGCTTTGGCATTTGCTGCATCATTAATGTGTGCTGATGGTGGTTGTGGAAGTTGTAATTCTTGTCAAATGATTCAATCAAAGAATCATCCCGACGTTCAGGTGCTAAACACCCAACGCGTTCTGATCAGCATCGATGAAGTAACTGCATTTATTGAGAAGTCCATCCAAAAGCCTGCTATTGGCAAGTACCGCGTGATGGTTATTGAAGACGCCGACAGAATGTCAGAGCGAACCAGCAACCTGTTACTTAAGTCTTTGGAAGAGCCGCCAAAGGGAACCATCTGGATGATCTGTGCACCAAGTGAGGCGGACTTGCTGCCAACTATCAGATCTCGTGTCCGTCGGGTTCAACTCAAGGTTCCTACTGTCGAAGCAGTGGCTCAGTTGCTAGTTGAAAAGTACGGGATTGGATTCGAACTTGCCCAGCAGAGTGCTGCCCAAGCCCAATCTCATGTGGGTATGGCAAGAAGACTTGCTACTAACGCAGGGGCACGTGAGAGAAGATCTCAGGCCCTACGAGCAGTGCTTTCAATCACAGACATTCCTTCCGCTTTGTACGCCTCTGATGATTTGATAAAGCTTGCCACGAGTGATGGTGCCCAGCTAACAGCTGAGATAGACGAAGCGGAGAGAAAAGAACTCCTTCTTGCTATGGGTGTAAGTGAGGAAAGCAAACTCAACCCAAGTTCAAGGGCGCAACTCCGACGACTTGAAGAAGCCCAGAAGAGAAGAGCAACAAGGTCCAAGCGTGATGGGCTAGACAGAATCCTTATTGATCTAATGGGGCTCTATAGGGATGTTCTAAGTATTCAGTTAGGCACAGGCGAGTCGCTAATCAATGTTGATCTCATTCAGGAGATAACCAAGCTAGCTAATGAAAGCACTCAATCTCAATCTATTCATAACATTGAAGAAATTGAAAAAGTTCGTAAGAGATTAGAACGCAACGTCAACGACTCTTACTTGTTTGAATCTTTGGCTGTTTCATTAAGAAGAAAGGCCACAAAGTGAGCCGTTTGAACACCACAGTATTGACTCTAAGCATCGTTGCTGGTTTGGTTGCTGCAACAGCAATCATCTTCCCATCAGTGTTTGATGGTGGGGAGCCAGGCCCAGCGAAACCTGACGTGAGCTACACTCCAGCAAGCCTAGAAGAGTTCTATTCGCAGAAGCCAGTCTGGAGTGACTGCGAAGGCACTAACGCAGATGCCAGATGCGGTTTGATCCAGGTTCCTTTGAACTGGAGCAAGCCAGAGCAGGGAAGCATCTTTATTGCTGTTGCAATCAACCCCGCAGCTGATCCAGAAAACTCTCCTTACCTTCTAATGAATCCTGGTGGACCAGGTTCAAGCGGTAGGCATTGGGTCACGGAGTATCTAGAGTCATTGGGTACAGAGCTACTTAGATCCGAATACAACGTGGTCGGCTTTGACCCAAGAGGTGTTGGCAAGAGCACAGCTATCAAGTGTTTTGACGACAAAGGTTTATACAAGTTCTATTACGAGCAGTCTCCTTACGAGTACGGCAGTGCCAAAGATCTTGAATACTCGAAAGAATCGATTGCAGATTTTGGTGCAGCATGCTTGGAGAACACAGGAGATCTATTAGGTCACGTTGACACATCGTCTGCAGCTAAAGACATGGACATCATTAGAGCAGTTCTAGGTAGTGACAAGCTCAACTACTTAGGTTTCTCCTATGGAACGCTTCTGGGCACTACTTACGCAACTTACTTCCCTGAGAACGTCGGCAGGTTTGTTCTGGATGGTGTGGTTGATCCAACTTCAACTTCTTCAGAAGACTCCTTGAACCAGTTGATCGGTTTTGAGTCAGCCATGCGCTCATACCTAAAGGACTGCATCGATAATGCCTCGAACTGCCCATTCGATGGTCTAACAGTTGAGCAGGCAATGGACAAGGTTGGCAAAGACTTTTTGGCTGTATTGGAAAAGAGCCCCGTTTATACCTCTGAGAGAAACAGAGAACTATCCCTCAATGCTGGCTTTACAGGAATGATCGCAGCCCTCTACTCAGAGAACTCTTGGGGTTACCTAACTCAAGCATTCAACGAGTTTTTTGATAAGAGTGATCGCGATGGAAGAGTGTTCCTTGTTCTTGCTGATTCTTACTTCAACTACGACAGTGGTTCAGGAACGTTTGCTTCTAACGCTAATGAAGCGTTCAAGGCAATCTCATGTATCGATGGTCGTGAATCAGATGATCCAGAGTCCATGAAGACTCAGAATGAACTTGTGCAAAAGACGAGCAAAGTATTTGGAAAATACTGGCAGTATGGCGGACTTGGTTGCAACAAGTGGCCATTCGAGGTGAAGAAGGGTCCAAGCGACTATTCAGCTAAGGGCGCCCCAACGATGCTTGTCATTGGAACAACCAATGATCCTGCTACGCCTTACTCTCAGGCGAAGAAGCTAGCCAATGAGGTTTTGGAGAAGGGCTACCTTCTGACTTACGATGGAGAAGGACATACGGCTTATGGTTCAACCAATAGTTGTATTGCCGACACAGTCGATGATTTCCTAATCACTGGCAAGTTACCCAAAACAGAAAAGACCTGCTAGGCCTAATGCCAAACAACAGATTTCAAGAAGCATATTCCAAAAGATTCCGAGCACTTCTCTCAAATGAACCCACAGGTACACCGCCTTGGCTTGATGTCATTGCCAAAGGTGAAACAGGTGGCTTGTTTCTGCCAACCGATGGTCCTTGGGTAGTTCACCGAGACTTTGGAACACTAGTCGGTGGAATAAGGGCTTTACTTCTGCAGGCACTTCACCCAGGCACACTAGCTGGTGTTGCCCAGCACTCCAGGTATGAGCAGGATGCCTTGGGCAGACTAGCTGGCACTATTCGCTGGCTAACTGTTACAACCTTTGGTTCACACGAAGCAGTTGCAGGAGAAGCAAGTCGAGTCAATCGCCTGCATGACCGAGTGCAGGGTGAGTACACCAAAACTTCAGGAGAAACTCTTTCCTACAAAGCCAAAGACACAGACCTCTTGCTTTGGGTCCACATTGCTTTCACAGATTCATTTCTAACCTGTCACCTTGATTATGCATGGCGACCAATCCCTGGTGGAGCCGACGGTTATGTCGATCAGTGGGCCAAGTCTGTGCAACCACTCGGGTTATCTCGAGTCCCACATTCCCGAGCTGAGCTCGATAAAGAAATCAGAGGCTTTTATGATCGCAATGAACTTCGAGTTGATGAAACAACTCAGAAAGTCATCAAGTTCATTAGAAAGCCAGGGCTACCGCTTCTAGTAAGGCCGATTTACAAACTGCTTTTTGCAGCTGCTATTGTTTCTCTTCGTCCTGAGCACAGAAAGATGCTTGGTCTTAGAACATTGCCTAAGTGGCTAGTTGTGCCAGTGACGAGATTTAGCTTGAGAGCTCTGCAAACCCTGATTGGCCCAGATTCACCAATTGAAGACGGTGCTCTTGCGAGATTGCGTCGACTAAAGATCATCGAATAACCTTCTCAATTGATCCACCACGTCAAATAGTCCCCCAAAGTGGGGACTATTTGACTATTGGGGAAAGGTCAAATTGTTGGGAGAATCGAACACAACAACGGGTTAGGACAAAGAATGAATTCAGATATTCAGAACCAACCATCAAGCGACAAGCCAGCGCCAGTCAAGCCGCGAGCGAGAGCAATCATAATTATTTTCCGAGTACTTGGCTACTCACTCTTGAGCACTCTGTTGTTACCAATCTGGATGTTTGTAAACATAATCAGTTTCAACAGTGTTCAAAGCCCAGCGATTCCTTTGCCAAATCCGTCTGTACTCAAACTGACTCCACTGGCAAACGAGTACAAAGCTCAGGTATTGGAAAATGCTTCGCTTGTTCCAAGCTTTAATGAGCCAATGCCAGCCTTTTATAGCCGAGGCCTACCTTGTCCAGGAGAAGATGAGTCGCCAGACTCTTGTCTAATGTTCACTACTGAGAAGTTACAAGAAAGGCAAGACGCAACGATTTGTCGTGAGACTCTGGCTTTTGCTAAAAAACTTGGATTCACTCATGATTCAATTCCAGGTGATGTTCAGATGCAGGAAATCTCAAAAAAATCACAGTCGCGTTGTGAAAGCCTGATGACCTATTACCCAAGGAGCGTTGGTTGGGGTTGGATTTCGCCCTCATACTATTTGCAGGGAACTGCCACTAATGGTGCACCAATTGTCATTCAGCTATCTGGCACTCAATTATCGCCAATTGATTACTCTCAAGAACTACCAAAGCTGAACACTGATACGAGCAAATTGGCCAAAGAGAAGTACGAATACAATCTCATTACTTCTACCAACTATGACTTCCCAGATCCTATAGATCGAACCCCGAACTATTCAGATAGCGCGATTCAGTTAGCTGCGTTGTTAGATACTTTCGCTTACTACAGAAGATCGAACCCAGAGTTACCAGTTTTCAATGCTGACTTTGCCAGAAACATGATTGCTGACTTCAAATTAAAGTTCAGATTCGATGGAGAGGTAGAAGCGTTTTTGGATTCTGAAGGAGATGTGCACATGGTTCACTTCGTTCATTCAGGCAGGTTGGAAGCTTGTGTTTCCGTTGGAGCCAATGAGAAAGAATTTGTTAGGGAGTTCCCAGAGGAAATAGAGCTAGGAATGGCTGAATCAGGGCTACCGGGTGGCACTTACGAGCTTGCAGGTCTAGGCACAAACGTTGCTTCGCTAAAGGCGAGGCCAACTTTTGGCAATTACATGCTGGGAGCTTGTAAGTAACCAGGTTGTGTTAGTTCAGAGAGTTAGCAATTACGAGTTTTGCTCTGTGTAATCGAGTTACAAGTTCTGCTTGCCTGATGCCTAGATCTTGCGACACGTCGCTCATGGTTCTTTTCTCAATCAAAAGCCCTTGAGCGACCCCTCGGATAGCAGCAGGTAGTTTATCCACTGCTTCTTGAAGTTCAGCTGGAGTTAGGTGACTGAGGTCAGGCTCTCCCTCTTCAAATGTGACATCTAAATCAAATTCGTTTGACATTCTTCTCTCCTAAATGAACTTCGCTCGGTAACTTTGTACAACACTTCTCATGCCTATTCCGCACACCCCAACTAAATCTTCACCACGGTGATATTCAAACACGCACTCACCGCTTACTTCACCTGAAACCAGAGTCGCTCGATCTGCTAGGGCTAGTGAGCCAAAAGCTAGAAGGTGAACATCATATTGGTCACTCCAGAAGGAAGGCACTGGTTTGAACTGTTCGTTCACTAGATTCACAAACTTTTCACCGTCAGATAGTTGGGCTGCAATAACTGATGCAGCTCGCTTCGCGGTTTCAGTTGGAATGTTCCAGTGTTCAACTCTTCTTGGGACATCATCGAAGATTGGGTTAGCGAACCGGGCAACATCACCAATCGCGTAAACATTAGGGATTACATTCCCTGTATGGCTTACAGCTCTCATTGCGCTATCAACTAGCACCCCATCGCTTATGTCTATGTTTGTCATCTCAAGCCACTCGGTGTTCTGGTGTGAACCCACTGCCTCGACAAGAACATCACAGGAGATAGTTGAGCCATCATCTATCTGAACCTCTTGAATTCTGCTTTCGCCAACTAGCCCAACGACTGATCTATTCAATAGGAAACGAACACCTTCAGCTTCATGCCTTATCTGCATCTGTCTGGCTAGTTCTGTGCCTAAAGGTCTAAGCATGGGGTGAGAAGCATTGTGAACAACAGTGACATCACAGCCTAGCCCTGAAGCAGTAGCTGCCACCTCACAACCAATAAAGCCACCACCAACAATCACAACATCTTTACCAGGCTTGAGTTCTTCCCTTAGGGCTATAGCATCATCAAGGGTTCTAAGGGCAAACCTCCCCGACAGATCACCGTTAGCTAGGTTCAATCTTCTTGGTCTAAGGCCGGTAGCAATAACCAGGGCAGAGTAGGGGTGAACAACTTCTGAACTATCGGTCACAGTGTTGTGGTCAGTATCGACTGACACTGCTCTAGTTCCTAGTACCCAGTTCACATCTGCGGTAGCAGCCCTTTCCTCAAAAGCAACTGCTTCGTGAGTAACCTGATTGGCTAGGACATCTTTGGATAGAGGAGGACGGTTGTAAGGCTTATGGGCTTCTTCACCGATAACGGTGATTGGCCCTAGATAGCCAAAGCGTCGTAGTGATTCAGCTGTGCGCAATCCACCCATGGATGCGCCAACTATGACTACGGGATGGATCATTACTTATTCGACGATGCGGATAGCTTGCATAGGGCAGACATCGATTGCTGCCTCAATGTTTGCTCGTTCTGAATCATCGGCTTCTGCTGTGTATTCAAGCTTGTCGTCAGAGTTTAGACGGAAGATATCTGGTGCTTCAAATACACACTGTCCATAGTGTTGGCACTTAGTCATATCAACTTCGACTTTAATCATTTCTTATTCCTTTTCTTCAACTGTTGAAGGGTATAGATCTTTAGAAGGTGTTCTGATTCCCCTGAACTCCCAGTCGCCACCAAGGGCTGTTGAAACTACTTCTTCTGAAGATGTTGGTTGAGCACCAACGTCAGTTCGAATACTGGTTGGTCCTTCAACGATGTGGTTGGTTAGTTTTCCAAGTCCTTCAACTTCAACTTCAACAACATCGCCTGGTTCAACCGGTCTTGAGTTAGCAGGAGTTCCAGAGAATAACATGTCGCCTGGCACTAAAGTGATAGTCCTAGCAATGTCAGCAACCAGGTAGTGCATGTCCCACTCCATGTTGTCGGTGTTATCTTCTTGCTTCACAACTCCATTTACATAGGTTCTAATGAACTTATTTTTGAAATCCCAGTCAGTAACCAAGCCAGGACCAACAGGAGCTAGAGTGTCTGAACCTTTGACTCGAAGCATTGACCCAGCATCAGTATCTCTGAAGTCATGAAGACCAAAGTCATTTCCGATGGTGTAACCGGCGATGTATTCACCAGCTTCTTCAGGAGAGATGTTTCTACAGGTCTTACCGATAACGATTACGATTTCACCTTCATAGTTCAACCATTTCAAACCTGCAGGTCTAACAACAGCACCGTTGTGTGAGTTTAGAGCTGTGATTGGCTTGTGGAAGTAAGTAGGTGCAGGAGGTAACTTAGTCATGAACTCTTGAGTTCTTGAGTCATAGTTCAAATGCACGGCAATGATCTTGGTTGGTTCAACAGGCGGCAGGTGAACCGCATCCTTGATAGCAACTACACGACCATCACCTGCTACTAGATCCTCGCCCTTGCGTTCAACTAGGGTTGGGTATCCATCAATCAGGATTCTTCTATATTCAGTCACGGGAAAGTACCAAGTCCTTAGCCTTAGGGAAGCCACCTTCTGGCTTCGGGAAGTAGACGTGAACCTGACCGGTTCCGATTGAGTTCTCATACTCTGAATACATAACGCCCTTAGCGGTGTTTAGTTCTTCACCAGTAGCACCTGCCATAGCTAGCCAGTGGTAGAAGTTAGCCTCAGGCTTGACCTTAGAGAACTCAGGCATGGTTTCTAGAATCTTGCCGTGTTCACCGTTCTTCATCCACTCAAGTCTTTCGTAATCCATCTCACGAGCTAGATCTGAATAGATGTGCTTAGGGTCTGATGCCTCGTGCTTACGAAGATCACGAAGCTTATAGAAGGTGTGTGAAAGAGCACCAGAGGCAAGTAGCAATACTTTTCTGTCACTATCTCTAATAGCTTCACCAAGAGCACGACCTGCTCTTAGGAAATCTTCGTGAGTTCCTGTCTGACAAACAGACATTGAAATCCACTTCTTGTCATCTAGCCCTCTACCCAGGTAGTGCCAAAGGTTTACTGTTGCGTAGAAGATAGGCAGGTGTGGGTCTGCAATAGGAGTAACCCAAGTGCCGTTCTTCTCTGCATAGTTAGCAACAGAGTTTGCAAGCTCTGGGTCACCCTTCATCGCATAAGGAATCTGAGACATACCTCTAGGTAGTTCCTCAGAAGTGAATAGACCTGATCTTTCAGCAGCTGAGGTAATCACAAACTCAACTGTGGTTGCCCAGTGGCTATCTAGAACAACAACGGTGTCATAGTCCAAAGTCTCAAAAACATCTTTACGAAGTTTCTTGAGTCCTGGCACTAGAGATAGTTCTTTACCTTCATTGAGGTCAAATCTAACTGCCTCAGGCAACATGATTGTTGGTACGTGAGCGAGTAATGCTGCTCCTACTACTTCTCCCATGAGTTATTCCTTCCATCCATTAGGTGATACCACTGTGTTCTTTATATCTGCATAGAAATCAAATGACCAGTTACCGCCCTCACGACCGATACCTGATTTCTTTGAGCCACCAAAAGGCGCTCTTAGGTCTCTAACAAAGAAGCAGTTGACCCAGATAGTTCCGGCAACTAGTTCTTTAGCAACCTTGTCTGCTCTTGCTCTATTACCTGAGACAAGGATTGCAGCAAGCCCAAACTCGGTTGAGTTAGCCATCTCAATAGCTTCCTCATCTGTCTTGAAAGTCTGTAAACAAAGCACTGGCCCAAACACCTCTGAGGTAACAATCTCAGAGGTTGGGTCTGGGTTCATAACTAGTGTTGGTCTGAAGTAAAGCCCCCCAAGGTCACTGTTAGGTTCGCCACCCATGACGATGTTCGCTCCTGAGTCTTTAGCTCTGTCGACAAAGCCCTTCACTCTTTCGAAGTGGACCTGATGAATCTGAGGACCGATCTGAGTTGCTTCATCTCTAGGGTCACCTTGAATGATCTGCAGGGCTTTCTCTTTGAATTTCAAAGCAAACTCTTCAGCGATGTTCTCGTGAACAAGAATTCTGGTTCCTGACAAACAAACCTGGCCAGCATTGTCATACTGCTCAACTGCTAGCTCTACTGCTAAATCAACATCAGCGTCTTCTAGAACAACACAAGGTGATTTACCACCAAGCTCAAGACTTACAGGAGTTAGGTTATCTGCAGCAGCTCTTGCAATAACCTTGGCTGTTGGAACAGAACCAGTGAATGAAATACGTGAGATACCAGGGTGAGCAACAAGTGCCGCTCCCGCTTCTTTACCAAAGCCTTGAACAACATTGAAAACCCCATCAGGTATTCCGGCTTGCTTAGTTAGATCAGCAAAGAATGATGCACTCAACGGTGTCCACTCAGCAGGCTTCAGAATTACTGTGTCACCTGAAGCAAGAGCAGGACCTATCTTCCAGGTAGCAAGCATAAGCGGAGCGTTCCAAGGAGTAATAAGTGCAGCAACACCTGCTGGATCCCAAGAGATGTTGTTTGAGTGTCCACGAGTTTCAAACTCGGGGTGATGCAGATCATTGATTGCCCACTCAGCAAAGAATCGAATGTTCATCGCAACTCGCGGCATTACTCCACGTCTGTGTGATCTCAACAGTGAGCCGTTGTCCATAGTCTCTAGCTGAGCAAGCGTTTCAATGTTCTCTTCAACTAGAGAAGCTAACTTAAGAAGTATTTCGCCTCGACCTTTAGGACCTAGAGCAGCCCAAGCTGGAAAAGCTTTTCTAGCAGCAGTTACAGCTAAATCAACTTCAAGTGATGTGCCTCTAGAGATCTCACCTAGGAATGAACCATCGACTGGGGAAGTGTTAGTAAAGGTCTCAGGAGAGGAGACTCTCTGGCCACCGATGTAATGGCGGGTGTCTATTTTGGTGCCAACAACTTCAATGGTGTTCACGCGTCTAGTCCTTTATTTGAGCCTATTCATTAGGATACTAACGATTAAGATTAGGGCATACTTAAGGGGTATAAACCCTAGGTTTCATAACGATTCATACCAAGGAGCAAGGTCATGGCTACCCGTCCAAAAATCGCAATTGTAGGCAGGTTCACAGAGCAAGCAAGTGCCATTAGAAGCCTTGGTGTTGTCTCCTCAAGAAGACTCTTGGAATCAGTATGGGCAGCTGGGGGAGAACCGATTACCTTCTTACCTGTTGAGAACCCTAACTGGGCAGAAAGACTTGAAGGCTACCAAGGCGTTCTCATCCCAGGCGGTGGAGACATAAACCCTAAGTGGTATGGCGAAGAGCCTCAAACAGAAGAGCTCTATGGGGTTGATGATCTTCAGGATGAGAATGATTTCTCAATTGCCAAGTATGCCTTTGACAACGGATTACCTGTACTAGCTATCTGTCGAGGCTTCCAGCTAGTGAATGTCCTTATGGGTGGAAGCCTTGTTCAACACATGGACAAAGATCACAGACACTACATCCACCAAGTAACAATCGACAAAGATGCCGAAGGCCTAGGTCTATCAAACCCGGTTCTTGAGAGCTCATGCTTCCACCACCAAGCCATCAAAGAACTAGGTCAAGGATTAGAAGTATTGGCAAGAGCTGAAGAAGGACATGTTGAAGCCTTCAAGATAGAAGCCAAGGCTTGGTCTTATGGAGTGCAATGGCACCCAGAGGATAACTACAAAGAAAACCCTCAGCAGATGGAACTGTTTACAAAGTTTGTTTCAGAAGCGGCTAAGAATTAGCTTCAGCAAACTTAGTTATTGCTCTTAGCTGATCTGCTAGTTGACCTTGCTTGGATGAGGCAACAACGTTGGCTACTGCTGTTTCTTGTTTGTTGAAGGCAGGAAAGAGGGTGTCCATGAGTTTTCTACCCTTATTGGTCAGCTGAACTATCACTAATCTTCCGTCGTCTGTGCTCTTGGTTCTTGTGATTAGTGCACGTTTTTCAAGGGTTGATAGCACTCCAGTAAGGGTGGCTTTGGAGAAACCGCCTTCAATAGCTATCTGTCTAGTTTCGATTGGTTCCCATATCCAGGTCACCCATAACACCACAAAGGCTGTCCAAGAGAGATCTGCCTTGGCTAGAACTGTTCTTTCTAGGTGATTTCTAACTGAGTTGGCTGCTCTGAAGAGGTTTGAGGTAACGGCCATGGCTTCGAAGTTGATGTTCTTGTGAACAAGCTTCTCGTTGACTTGGCGTTCTGTCTCGGCAAGGGTATGTGGTCCGGCCATGAGATACCTCCTAAATAGGTTCTTCTATTCTC
>JBIJAB010000085.1:0-4579 GCA_044345975.1 Rhodoluna sp. | reverse complement strand
TCGGACATGAGTAATGCCCCTTTCTTCAAGCTTTCGCTTGATCTATCGGGGCATTTACGCCCCACCATTAGTTGCTTCGACTATTGTCTAGGCCTGTTCCGTTACTACCTTTTTGGCACCTTGCCGATGGGCGGCAGGTTGCACTCTTCTTAAACTCTTTCGAGTTTGAACATTTGATATTTAGTTTTATTTGGTGTTACCACCTAAGAACATACTAGTACTTATCGCGGAATTTGCGAGTAATTTTTAGTGCTCTTTCGATGTTTTGTGCTTCGAGGTTTGTTTCGATTGCGAAAGAGAGGAGCTTGCTCTTCTCTTCAGGGTCAGACTCAATCTCTACTTTGTTCTCGTAAGCATAAGCCTGCTCCTGTTTGTTTTGAGACAAGCGAGCGTCAGAGAAAACCTGGTTGATTAGATCTGCTGCTTCTAAGCCTCTGCCGAGTTTGGCTAGTGAGTGACAGACCATGTTCTTGGTTTTGATTACAAGCTCGTCATGGAACTCGAGAGTGGCTCTTGGCATGGCTTCCCAAGTGCTAACTACCCCTTCGTAGTCTTCTTTTTGGAATAGGGTGAAGATTCTTTCACATTCTCCTCTTAGGCGAAGTGAGATGTCTCCTGATTCAGAACTGTCCTGAATGATTTCGGTTGCTAGCTGCAAAGCGAGATCAAAGTCTCCATCTTGGCGAAGCTTTTCAACTTCTTGCAGGAGCTTTGAGCTCTCGTCTAGTTGAGGCTTCTTTAGGCGACTGTCGATAGCTTCGGCATCAAATCGTGCTGCAGCTGCTTCTTTGGTCTTGCCTTGAGTTTCATAAACCTCGGCTAGACCCAGGTTTGACTTGACGATTTCCTTGGAATGCTTCTGTGGCTTCTTTGAAGCCATCTTGATTGCTTGGCGGTAGTGCTCAATGGCCTTGTCGTAGTCCTTAGCGTAGAAATATGCCTTAGCTACCCACCGTAGTGTGCCTGAATCTAGTTCACCTATCTGCTTCTCAACTGACTTCACCTCAAGAGCCAGAGCAAGTGCTTCCTGGAACTCTTCTCTATGAATCATGATCATGACTTTAAGTAGGTCACAGTAAGCGATTCTGGCAAGGTCTTCCTTGCCCTGGAAATACGCTCTGTTGGCAGTGAGCAGTTCCTCAGCTTCAGTCCACTCTTCCATTTCAATATGTTGGTGAATGGCTGAACCAAGGATGATGTTGGCTAGGTAGTGGTTATCTACATCCGCATACATCTGAGCTGCGACCTTGTAGTGCGTAAGAGATTTCTCCTCTTTGCCTAGGTTGTCGTAGGCTACGGCTTTACCCCACGTCAGATGAGCCTGGGAGCTTCTTTCGTCATTGTCCAGAGAGAACTCTGGGATCAGCCCTAGCCCCTCGTCAGCCATCTCCAGGGCCTTTTCGTAGTCGTCTTGGTTAGTGATGTATTCACGAGTGATGACCTCACAAAGCTCAACCCATTCACGGGTTAGTCCGCATTCTCTCGAAATCTCAAGAGCAGGAAGCCAGTACTTCAAAGGGTTTTTGTCCTTGTACTTCCATAGTTCACGCTGGCCCAGGTTGTAAAGAATCTCTACTTTGCGATTCATCGGAGTTGCTCCATTATTGAACTCATTCCAGAGTTCGTCTTCATCTGAGGTTGGGTCGTATTGCATTTTTGCTCCAAGGTTCTGACAGGGATCATGTCTTTGGGGTTTGGAAAATTGAGTTGGAAAGTCATTGTGATACGAATCTGAAAGTTTTATTTCAAACACGCCGTTCCCATTTGTTTTTTAATTGTCTTGTTCGCCAATGGGAGAATCATCGACTAATGGAGCTTATGCTTCTCGGACTTTCATGATTGTGGCCCCTTCCATGGGCTTAATACTCAAATGTGTAAACGGGCCATACGCTGGCTTTATTCCTGACTATGCGGAAAGGATTAGCTCAGCAATTGTCAGGATCGGGGCTCTGACAACTTCGTAACGAACATTGCCACGTTCCTGGGATGTGATATGGAATCCCTTGCAGCCAGAGCATTCGTAGACGCGCTTTTGCTTGTAGGTGGTAGTTCCGTAATCAGACATTTCGTGCTTGGCTTTGCTCTTAAGACGGAACAGGCTATCGGTCGCCTCTTCGTGGTCACGATATCTAACCTTGTTTGGGGTAGCCGAACATCTGGTATTGTGCTTGCTAGCTTGTGGCTTCTGGTACTTTCTTGCGTTCTTGCTCATTAGATCTCCTGTCGTATTTGGTGTTGCTCTGAGAATAAGATGCTAGCCCTGACCACTGACATCGCTATCTATAAAAACTGGCTTACCCCTGTCTTTATTCCCAACTAAAGCATTTGTGTCTCACTAGACGGTCAGTTTGTAAGCGGTTTATTAGTTCTCAAAACTGCTTGAACTTATCCACATCCTGATTTAGTCTTACGTGTATTACATGTAAGACAGGTGAAGATTATGGCTATGGTAACTGTTCGACTTTCTGATGAGCTGAAGGCTCGGATTGATAATCTTGCGGACCGAACTGGAAGACCTAAGTCTTACTTTGTTCGTGAGCTCATCATCCGAGGTATCGAAGAATTTGAAGAGGACCTTCGTGACCTTGAGGCTATACGCGAATACCTCGCCGCAGGGGGGCGTAACCAAAAGAGGATCAGCATGAAGGAACTCAGCATTGAACTCGGACTCGACGAAATGGATAGTGGAGATATCTCCAGCAGCAATAAAGCAACTAAAAAGGCTCCCCAAGCAAGAAGTGCAAAAAATGCGAAGCCAGCTAGATCAGCTAGCCCAAAAAGAAAATCCGATTAGCTACCTAACACCTCTCAAAAGAGATTGGGCGCCATTTTACAAACTTAGAGTTGGTGACTACCGGTTGATCATCGATGCTGAGAATGAAACACTTACTTTGCTATTGGTCAGAGCTGGGCATCGCAAGAATGTTTACGACAACTAGCTACTCAGGTAGAACTACAAAAGTCTCTAGAGTTCTATCTGCAGCGAACGCGATTCTTACACCTGTATCTCTAGCTTCAAATAGTGCATCAAGAGCTTGTTGAGTGATTCTTTCACCTGGAGAAAGAACGGGAACTCCTGGTGGGTAAGGGCAGATCATCTCTGCTGATACTCGACCAACTGCTTTATCTGCTGTTACTACTTCTTGCTTTGAGAAAAAAGCGTCTCTAGGGCTAACCACAACTTCAGGAACAATAGAGAACACTGCTGCTGTTGAAACAGATCTTGGCTCTCCCCTGTGTTTGTTTACTGAAGTAATGATTCTGTCCACTAGATCTTCAATTAGTTCAGGGGTGTCAGCAAAGGTAATCATAGGAATGATTAGGTCTCGGTTAGCCATCTCAACATCGATGTTGGCATTTAGAAGATCTTGTTCCACTAGGTTGCCATCAGCTCCACTTGAAGGAAGCATGATGACAAGCTTTAGTGGGTCAATGTATTCACCATCGATAACTTCAATACCAGCGGCAACTAGTGTTGCTCTACCCTTTTCAGTTGCATCAATGATTGGGTCAATAAGGTCATAGCCGTGCTTTTCTAGAAGAGCACGGGAAGCATCAATAGATGCCAGGATTCTTCCCGACATCGATGTTGTCTGAGTTGAATCAAAGGCTTTATTGAATCTCTTCAGATCTACTAGGCCTTCTCTTACTAATACAAAGCTTGCTTGTGACCAAGCAGGAAGGGTCTTGTGTGCTGAGGTAACAACAATGTCAGCACCTTCAGCCAGAGGGTGCTCTGGTAGTTCTGGGTGGAAACCATAGTGAGCAGCCCAAGCCGCATCAACAACTAGTGGAATACCGAACTCGTGTGAAACCTTAGCCAGTCTTGGAATGTTGGACATTGTTCCAACATAAGAAGGTTCACCAATGAGAACTGCTTTTGCATCTGGATGCTGCTCAAGAGTTTCTCTCAACCTTGAAGATGGAAGATACTCAGGTAATCCTGTTGCAGGGTTGATCTCTGGTCTTACCCATACCGGGATTACTCCGGCATAAACCATGCCAACTAGAACTGATTTGTGAAGTGTTCGAGAAACAATAACTTTATCGCCAGGGCCTGCTACCGCCATGACAGCTGCATGGTTAGAACCTGAAGATCCATTCACACCGAAACGGCAGAGGTCTGCTCCCCAAAGGTCAGCAGCAAGTTTTTCTGCTTCAAGAATTAGTGAAGGAGAGATTCGATAAGGGTGATTACCTGGCAGAACCGGAATGTCACCATCAACGATGGGACCGGTTAGATTGGTGCGGCCTTTGTGGCCTGGGATTTGGAAGGGAGACCTATCTGTCTCCATGTCGCGTATCCACGCGTCTAAAAGGGGAGCTGTTGCTCTTAACCCCATTGGATCTTTAGTATCTAGCAGAGTTGCTGCACCAAACGGTTCTGTTGGCAATATCCCAACCTTTCGATCTACATTCGTACTTCTACGAACTGCTTACAAGATGATGAAGGACCAGGATTTCTCCTGGTCCTTCAGCCTAACTTTCGTTATTGAACGTTAGGTAAAACTTTTTAGAACTCTACTTTGGTAACGCTGGTGTCTAGTGGGATACCAGGACCAAAGGTTGTTGCAATAGA
>JBIJAB010000010.1:0-16591 GCA_044345975.1 Rhodoluna sp. | reverse complement strand
ACTACCTTGCCGGTTTTGCCAGGTTTGATTGCAACCTTTGGCTTACTTGAACTGAAAGCAGCGAATGCCATCTGCGTTAGACCGCTTCAACTGTGTCAGGAAGATCAGCTAGTCCGAATGAATGCTCGACAGACCACGAAATCCAAACCTTCTCACCCAACTCAGTAACTGGAGACTTGCCGACGTTCTGAGCAAACACAGTTAGGTTTCCTAGACCTGGAACTTCAATCAGGTACTGATTGCTAACACCTGTGAATCTAATGTCAATGATTTCGCCAGGACCGATGATGTTAGTTGATGTGCTAGCAGTTGGCTTCTTGCTAGAGAAGGTAGCCTTCTCAGGTCTAAAGCCGATAGCGATCTTTCCTGTGTTCTTTTCGGCACGTGCCTTTGGAACCGAAATCTTGTTTCCTGCAATCTCAATGCTGATTGAGTTTGCTGAACTTGATTCCACATCCCCAACCAAAAGGTTTGACTGTCCCAGGAACTTTGATACGAACACGGTCTTCGGTCTGTCATAAAGAGCTTCAGGAGCACCCATCTGCTCAATGCGTCCCTTGTTCATAACGGCAACAGTGTCCGCCATGTCCATGGCTTCTTCTTGATCGTGGGTTACGTGCAAGAAAGTAAGTCCGACTTCCATCTGGATAGCCTTCAACTCAATCTGCATCTCGCGACGTAGCTTTAGATCAAGTGCACCAAGTGGCTCATCAAGAAGCAATAGCGAAGGTCGGTTAACCAGCGCTCTAGCCAGAGCAACACGTTGCTGCTGACCACCGGAAAGTTGCTGAGGCTTGCGGTCTGCAAGGTGTGCCAGCTGAACCAGGTTCAACGCTTCCTTAGCCTTCACTAGTGGGTCTTCGATTTTCCTCTGGCGCAGTCCAAACGCAACATTCTCCAACACGTTCATGTGAGGGAAAAGTGCGTAGGACTGGAACACAGTATTGACTGGACGCTCGTGCGGCTTAGTCTCTGTTACATCCTCGCCACCAATAAAAATGTTTCCGGTGGTAGGTGTTTCTAGACCTGCAACCAAACGAAGAGTTGTAGTTTTACCGCAACCTGATGGACCAAGCAGAGCAAAGAACTCTCCCGCTGGAACATGAAGGTCAAGTTCTTCAATTGCCGTGAAGCCAGGGAACTCTTTGCGGATCTTCTTAAGTTCTAAGTCAGCTCCACGGGCAATGAATTCCTTTGCCACTACGCGCCTAGTTTGATTTTTTGGAATGCCTTGGTGAATGCCTGCTCTTCAGCACCGTCAAGAGCTCTAAAGCCCTGAGTCAAAGATAAGAATTCTTCGCTAGGGAAAATGAGCTGGTTGTCTGCAAGAGCTGGGTCAATCTTGATGGCTTCTTCCTTAGCACCGACTACAGGTGTGATGTAGTTCACATACGCTGCCAATACTGCTGCGTTGTATGGGTCGTAGTAGAAGTTCATTAGCTTCTCAGCGTTCTTCTTGTGGGTAGCACCCATAGGAATAACGAAACAGTCAGCTGAGATAGTTCCACCTGATTCTGGAAGAACGAAACCGAAGCGGTCGTAACCTGCTTCTGCGTTCAACTGAATGATGTCACCTGACCAAGCGATAGCTGCAATGGTGTCACCGTTTACTAGGTCATCCTTGTAGCTGTTTCCCTTGATACGTGCAATCTGACCGTCAGAAACCTTCTGGCCAATTACGTCAATTGCGTTCATGAATGCATCTTCAGTCAGGCTGTTCGCATCACCGATCTTCACACCCTGAGACATCAAAACAATTCCAACGGTGTCGCGCATTTCACTTAGAACACCAATGCGTCCCTTAAGTGCTGGATCCCATAAATCTTCGATAACTGCAGGAGCTTCTTTACCGGTTGCTGCCTTGTACGCCTCTTTGTCGAAAGCAAAACCAGCAAGAATACCCTGGTAAGGAAGTGACATTGTGCGCTGTGGGTCATATGACTCACCTAGGTAAGCAGGCTGAAGGTTCTTCTTGTTTGGAAGATTTGCATCATCAAATGTCTGAACGTATCCAGCGTTAATCCAACGAGCTGCCATCCAAGAAGTTGGGCAAGTAACGTCTGCACCAATGTCTTGACCTAGAGCTAACTGGTCCTTAACTTTTCCGAAGTAAGAGTCGTTGTCATCAAAGTCTTCGCGGTATGTAACTTCAATACCTGTTTCGCTCTTGAACTTTTCAAGAGTTGGGTAGTTGCCGTCATCATCGATGTCTACATATAGTGACCAGTTGCTCCAAATAAGTGTTGGGTCTGAATCACTAACGTCAGTTGCTGGAGTCAGCTTTGGCTTCTCTGACGGAGCACAAGCTGCAAGTAGAGCTGCTGCTGAAGTCGCAACTGCACCACCTAGAACTGCTCGACGAGTTACTTTGTGGGCTAAAGCAGCTTTAACCATTTCGCGTAGTTGTGGATCTTCTGGAAGGTTTTGGTTCATAACCTTTTGCTCCTTTTATACAAGGGCCGTCAGACGGCCGTGTGGGCACCGACTGCGCGAAAGAACGCATTAATTTAAATAATGCCATACCCCACATCATTTCTTGGCAAAAATGGGAAATCTGTGAAACTCATTTAAACCCATTTCTTGCTCCATTTGGGCTCAAACAAAGCCTTCAGATTTGGGGTATTCTGGTCATGGCTGGAGCAAGGTAGCTCTGACCCAGAGGAGAAACATGAAGATCGCTGTCCCTGCAGAGATCAAAAACAACGAATTCCGCGTGGCTATTACTCCAGCGGGAGTTCACGAACTCGTAGCAGCAGGCCACGAGGTATTTATTCAATCAGGAGCAGGTAAAGGCTCAAGCATCTCAGACGAGGATTACTCCTCAGCGGGAGCAAAGATACTTCCTGATGCTGCCACCACCTGGAACACCGGTGAAATGGTCCTGAAGGTCAAAGAACCTATCGCCAGTGAGTATGGCTTCCTTCGCCCAGGCCTAGTTCTTTTCACTTACCTTCACCTAGCAGCAGACCTCGAACTTACCAAGGAACTAGTTGCCAAGAAGGTAACGTCAATTGCTTATGAAACTGTTCAAACCCCGAACAGACAACTCCCTCTTCTAGCTCCGATGAGTGAGGTCGCTGGTCGACTTTCTGCACTCGTTGGTGCTCAGACACTATTCGCTCAAAATGGTGGGCACGGAATTCTGCTGGGTGGTGTACCTGGAACAAGATCTGCGAAGGTTGTTGTTCTTGGTGGCGGAGTTGCAGGAACAAACGCAATCGCAATGGCTGTTGGCCTGGGTGCTGATGTGACAGTTCTCGACACCAACATCAACCGCTTAAGAGAACTAGATGCCTTGTATGCTGGTCGCTTAAAGACCTTGGCTAGCAACAGTTTTGAAATCGATAGAGCGGTAACAGAAGCTGACCTAGTGATTGGTTCTGTGCTAATCCCAGGAGCGAAAGCTCCGAAGCTTGTTACTAATGCACTGGTAAAGAAGATGAAGCCAGGATCAGTTCTTGTTGATATCGCAATCGATCAGGGTGGCTGCTTTGAAGACTCAAGGCCAACCACACACGCTGAACCGACTTTCAAAGTTCACAACTCTGTTTTCTACTGCGTTGCAAACATGCCTGGTGCCGTTGCACACACTTCAACCTATGCCTTGACCAATGCAACTTTGAGTTATGCCAAAGCTATAGCCAACAAGGGTTGGCTTGCAGCTTGCCAACAGGACTCAGCTCTAGCACTAGGGCTAAACACTCACGATGGAGCGTTGGTTAGCCAGCCTGTAGCTGAGGCTCACGGTCTTGAGTTTGCTGACGTAGCGAAGGTTCTGGCATAGCCAACTGAATCGAAAGATTCTTAAACCACCCCCTACCCGGTGGTAACTTTTCATTCCATTGGTTCTTGGGTAATCCAGCCGCGAGATGCTGATCCAGGTTTCCCTGACGAAGATTAATGATGTTTTCAAATCTTCGCTGCAGTGACAACGGCATAAGAAATGAACTGGACATGGCGCAGATTACCTGCCTACCTGCTTGAAAGGCCTCCTCTAGTTCCTGAGGGGTTGGACAATCCAACACAATTGCATCCGTCACGCTCGATGCGTTCACACAAAACATTGATTTGCCCGAGCCTTTAGACCCAACCACCAAAAGTGACGCACCATTCAAATCAGCAAACAGGTATCTTTCGAATCTGTGCTGAAGTGGAATGTCAAAGATTCCTAACAAACCTTCTTGAGAAGATATCTCGAGTGGCAAGCCGTTAGTCCATCCCGAAACTAGTTCTGGATAAAGCTTTGTTTCTCCAATCATGGGTATTGCTTTTGATATAGGAAAGTCAAATGCGATGGTGTTACTCCCCCAAATTGCTAGTGCTCGTGAAGAGTTGGAAACACTGGCTCGAACATTAGGTATCAGAGAAATCAGATCGCCTGGATCCATGGCTCCAAGGGCAAAACGCATAGTTAGGTTTGCTATTAGAGCCCTTGGTATGCCAGATAGCGATTGGCTGGTTGCTATTAGGTGAACTCCTAAAGACCTTCCTCTAGCCGCTATCGCTTCAAGGGTTCCAATTGCAAGAGGATGGGAAGTAACGATGGCAGGTAACTCATCCGCCAACACAAGCATTCTGGCTAGTTCAGGTAGTTGTTCGATAGAAGATTTTCCTGCATCAGCCAACAAGTGCTCACGCCTTTTGAGTTCGCCTGATAGGTACTGCCAAAATCTTTCATGCCGAGCCTCATCTAAGTCCGTGATCAGGGTTAGTGAGGCTGGGTGTTCATCGAGCATTCTGAGGGCAGCTCCTCCCTTGAAATCAACTAGAACTAGTTGAAGCTTTCCAGTTTGAACCCCGACCAACATCGATGAGGTGATGAGTTTGAGAAACTCACTCTTACCTGAACCTGTGGAACCAACGATTAGAGCGTGTGGGCCATCATTTACTAAGTCAAACTCAAGGTTGTTGCCTTCTGCGACACCTGCCCAAAATGGCAGCTGCCCCGCTCTTGTTGATCTATAGAAGGATTCCTGAAGTTCTTCGGTTCGTTTTCGAACTTCTCTTTCGGCAGCAAGCTTGCTGAAGTGATCAAAGAATATGTCGCTGTATTGCTCTTTGAAAAACCAACCTGATTTGGATAGTTGTTTATCCCCTATCGCTAGAGCACTAGGGGTTACCCAAATAGGCTGATCGCTGAAATCTACATCTTTCTCTTTCTTACCCCTACGCATGAGAGCCATGGTTAGAGCAGCTGAAAGCACACTCACAAAAGTGAACAGAGCAAACTGCCACATGCCTGTAACCAGTGCCATCACAACACCTAGTAGCAATCCAGGAATCAGGGCAAACCAGCGCATGATTAGATGTTGCCTTAATCCCGAGGGAAAACTAATGCCCGCTATCTTTATGTGGATAACGGGCAAAAAGTTTAAGACTTGAAAAAACTAGTCTCCGATGTAGCTCATGACGTGCTTGATACGGGTGTAGTCCTCGAAACCATACATCGATAGGTCTTTTCCGTAACCTGAGTGACGGAAACCACCGTGAGGCATTTCAGCGGCTAGCGGGATGTGGGTGTTGATCCATACGCAACCAAAGTTCAAGCCCTTAGCAAAACGCATAGCTCTGGTGTGGTTGCTCGTCCAAACAGATGAAGCCAAACCATACTTCACATCGTTTGCCCAACGCATAGCCTCAGCGTCATCCTTGAAGCTCTGCACTGTAACAACAGGGCCAAAGATTTCACGCTGGATGTGCTCATCGGTCTGCTTGAGACCAGTCAACACAGTTGCTTCGTGGAAGTATCCACTACCTTCAATAGCCTTACCACCTATAGCAATAGATGCGTGGTCAGGTAGACGGTCTATGAACCCTGTTACCTGAGCTAGCTGGTTTACGTTGTTTACTGGGCCAAACAAAATGTCTTCTCTACTTGGATCTCCAGTGATAGCGTTTGCCTTTACTTCAGCAGTCAAGATTGCTACGAACTCATCGTGAACACTTTCGTGAACCAAGATACGAGTTGCAGCTGTGCAGTCTTGACCTGCGTTAAAGAATCCAGCAACAACAATCTGCGCCGCTGCCTTGTGTAGATCTGCATCGGCAAAAACAATTACCGGAGCCTTACCACCAAGCTCAAGGTGAACTCTCTTGAGATCAAGAGCTGCACTCTTGGCAACTTCCATACCAGCTCTAACGGAACCTGTAATCGAAACCATCTGTGGGGTTTCGTGCTCAATCATTGCTCGACCAGTGTCACGGTCTCCTGTAACTACGTTGAAGACACCTGCAGGTAGGAACTCACTCGCAATTTCTGCAAGTAGCAAAGTTGAAGCAGGAGTTGTGTCTGATGGCTTTAGGACGATCGTGTTTCCAGCAGCAATAGCTGGCGCAAACTTCCAAGTTGCCATGTTCAGTGGATAGTTCCATGGAGTTACCTGACCGATAACACCAATAGGTTCTCTTCTAATTGATGATGTGTGATCTTTGGCGTACTCAGCAGTTGCTCGACCCTCAAGGTTTCTAGCTGCACCAGCGAAGAAGCGAATCTGATCGATAGAAGCCAAAATTTCATACTCAACTAGTGTGCTTCTTGGCTTACCTGTGTTCTTTGACTCAACATCTGCCATCTCTTCAGCTCTTGATTCAAGAGCATCAGCGATTCTGAACAATGCGAGTTGACGCTCTGATGGTGTGGTCTGACTCCAGGTCTCAAATGCCTTGTCTGCTGCCTTATAAGCAGTATCAACATCGCTCTCATTAGACAGCTGTGATGTTGCATAAACCTCGCCATTGGCTGGATTGATGATGTCCAGCGTCTCACCAGACTTGGAAGCAACGTGGCTACCGTTGATGAAGTTCTTTAGTTCCTGTGCCATTTGAAAACTCTCCTTCGAGCCTTATAAAAAGGGTAAACATTCGGTATTGCTTATGTCTAAAGACTATTACAGCCATAAGTTCTAGACCCAATCCGTAGGCCAAAAGGGCAAAATGATACGGAATCTATACCAAATTGGTAAATATGGTGCGAAATCGGGACCATATTGGCAGAAAGTGTGTCAAAATCGCAGTATGGCTAGAACAGATCGGGCAAAGGCGTCAGTTCTCGATGACATCTCTAAAGAGATCATCGAGCAGCTTCAGATGGACGGGCGCAAGCCATACAGCGAGATAGCCAAGGCTGTCGGGCTTAGCGAGGCCGCTGTCCGCCAGAGAATGCAGAAACTTCAAGAGACTGGAGTGATGCAGGTGGTAGCTGTGACAGACCCTCTACAACTAGGTTTCTACCGCCAAGCAATGATCGGCATTCGTTGCACAGGAGACATGACTGAACTTGCTAACAAACTCACTGCAATGCCAGAAGCAGACTATGTCGTAATGACAGCTGGATCTTTTGACATCTTGGTTGAAGTCGTAGTGGAAAACGACCAAGACCTAATCGATGTTCTAAACACAAAAATCAGATCACTTCCTGAAGTGGTTTCAACTGAGACTTTTGTGTACCTAAAACTCCATAAGCAGTTCTATAACTGGGGTGTTAGATAACCAAATAGGTTTGGGTATCGAAAGATACTCGAAGTGAATTGCCACCCGGCAATTCAAAAGCGCAACACAAATGAAAATGTAAAGAGTGATATCAAATGGCAATCAAGGAGAGCATAGCCCGAAAGCTTGTCTCAGCTATTAAGCGAGACAAGGCTCCTGCAAAAAAGCAGGCCAAAGCAAGAGCCGACCAAGCCACTCCGCTTCTCAATGCTCGTAGAGCAGGAAAAGAAGCAACCCCGGCAATGCTGCAAAAAGCTGCAAAAGACAACCTGTTTTTGCACTTTACCCGTCACAGTCCATATCAGAAGAGTGATATTCCTATCATCACTAGAGCTGAAGGACACCACTTCTGGGACATAAACGGTAAAAAGTACTTTGATGGTATTTCATCATTGTTCGCAGTTAACGTCGGTCACGGTCGAGAGAGATTAGCTGAAGCGGCAGCAAAGCAGATGAAGAAGTTGGATTACTTCCCTATCTGGTCACACGCACACGCTCCAGCGATCGAACTATCGGAACGCATACTTTCGTATGCACCAAAAAATCTAAGTCGCGTTTTCTTCACCACAGGTGGTGGTGAGGCAAATGAGACAGCCTGGAAAGTAGCCAAGCAGTACTTCAAGATGACTGGCAAGCCACTAAAGCACAAGGTACTAACCCGTGCTGTGGCTTACCACGGAACATCACACGGTGCACTGTCACTAACTGGTATTCCTGCCATGAAGAAGATGTTTGAGCCTCTAGTTCCAAGCACCTTCAGAGTCCCAAACACCAACTGGTATAGAGCACAAGACGACTTCGAAAACGAAGAAGCCTTTGCGATGTGGGCTGCAGACAGAGTTGAAGAGATGATTCTGTTTGAAGACCCAGATACCGTAGCTGCGTTCTTCATTGAGCCAGTTCAGAACTCAGGTGGTTGTTTCACCTCACCCCCTTCATACTTCAAGCGTGTTCGCGAAATTTGCGACAAGTACGATGTTCTGTTGGTAGCGGATGAAACAATCGATGGTTTTGGTCGTATTGGAACAATGTTCGCTAGCGAGCGCTACGGATTAGAGCCTGACATGTTGGTTTGTGCCAAGGGTATTACCTCGGCTTATCAACCTCTTGGCGCTCTAATGATGACTGAGAAGTTGTTTGAGCCTTTCAAGCAAGGTACAAACATCTTCTCTCACGGATACACCTTCGCAGGTCACCCTGTGGCTTGTGCAGTGGCTCTTGAGAACCTAGACATCTTCGATGAAGAAGACCTAGTAGGTAACGTTGCTCGCAACGAAGCCGCTTTCAAGAAGACCCTGGAGAAGCTCAAGGATCTGCCTATCGTAGGTGACGTACGTGGTGCAGGCTACTTCTACGCCATCGAACTAGTTCGTGATAAGGACACCAGAGAGTCATTCAACGACAAAGAGTCAGAGAAGCTCCTGCGTCAGTTCCTAAGTAACGACATGTATAAAAATGGACTGTATTGTCGCTCCGATGACCGTGGCGACCCTGTAGTTCAGCTAGCCCCACCTTTGACCATTGGTCAAAAGGAGTTTGATGAACTAGAGCAGATACTTCGAAGCAGCCTTTCCAAAGCTGGAAAGATGTTCGAGTTGATGTAATCCTCAAGCTCACCAAAGAACCCGGTTACCCATCTAGATTGGTGGATAACCGGGTTCTTTACATATGACGGTATTCTCTAACTGTGAAACTCAGTGAAGAATCAACAATAACGTTCAAGTCCCCTATTGGATTGATCAGGGTTTTTGAATCCAACGGCAAGGTAACCTCGATAGATCTAGCCGTGAGTGGATCTAAGGAAACCTCAAGCACCAACCCAATACTTGTTCAAGCGAAGAAAGAGATTGATTCGTACTTTTCAGGCATGCTCACAAAATTCGCAATGCCTGTTGACCTCACCAAAGGAACCCCATTCCAACGAGCGGTATGGAAAGAAATCAGCAAGATCAAGTTTGGTGAAGTGAAGACCTACGCAGACATCGCCAGAGCTATTGGGAAACCATTAGCTGCAAGGGCGGTTGGTGGTGCTGTTGGATCTAACCCAATCCCCTTGGTGATTGGATGTCACAGAGTTTTAGGTTCAAGTGGAAAGATAACTGGCTATTCCGGAGGCAAAGGGCTTCCAACCAAGCGAATCCTTCTCAAGCTAGAAGGTATAAATTCAAAAGAATGACTGATTTTCTAAAACTTCATGACGATGGCCTGTCCCGCTGCAAGTGGGCGGGGGTTGATGAGCTTTACGTCCAGTATCACGATGAAGAGTGGGGAGTTCCTGTTACCGGCGATCAAGAAATGTTTGAGCGCATCACACTTGAGGGCTTCCAAGCAGGTCTGTCTTGGATAACCATTCTGAAAAGACGAGAACACTTCAGAAAAGCGTTCTATAACTTCAACATCAAGAAAGTGGCGAAGCTAAACGATGGCGATGTTGAGAGGCTAATGCTCAACGCTGGGATCATTAGAAACCGAGCCAAAATACAGAGCACCATCAATAACGCTCAACTGGTTCTTGATCTTCAAAAGCAAGGGCAAAGCATAAGTGAAATTGTTTGGGGATTTGCTCCTGCTAGAACTAAGAGAACATCGTCTTCATCCTCATTTGAATGGCGGGCAACTTCTCCTGAGTCTGATGCCTTGAGTAAGCATCTCAAGAAGCTAGGTTTCGGCTTTGTTGGTTCAACAACTATGTATGCACTAATGCAGGCAACAGGTTTCGTGAACGACCATGCCCCAGGTTGCTTTAGAAGGAAAGAGCTGGTTTAGCTTTAGTAAAGCCGTCTTTCTCCGTCAACGTACTGCCTGCGAACAGCAACGACGATGTCAAATATTGCCAATGGAACAAATATAGGCAATAGGTAAGTCCAAGCAAGGTTTGCAATCGGCAATGTGAATTGAGTCACTTCATAGGCCATATCTTTGACAACGGTTCGTGTTCCTGCCTCATAGTCAGTAACGGTTTGGATTCTAAGAAAAGCTATGGCGAAGACGCTGTATGCAATAACTGGAATAGATAGACAGAAAACCCAAACCACTCTGAGGCTGAGTCTCACTCTGTCAAAAGTGGATTGCTTCTTCTTCTCCTTAGATGTCCCCTGCATAACCTTTACTTCGCTCTAATGACTTCACTGGTAATCAAGTAAATTGTTTTACCTTCTACTTCCAAGCCTAAACCAGCCTTCTTAGCGACTGCTTTCAGCTGAGTTATGGTCTTAGGCGGGTTCTTGGCTCTGACAAAGGCACCAACAAGCTCCCCCTTGGCGGTTTTGTTGAAGTGATTCAAAGCTCGTCGCTGACCCTTACTGTCTTCAGCAACAACCTCAACCCAATAAGAGTCAAGATGTTCTGGAATCGGAGCTAGATCAACATACGCCTTAGACCGAAGGTCGATGATTGGCATGTCGACAAGTCGGTTGTATGCAGCGTCTTGATGTTCACGCCAGATTTTCTTCAGACTTACCTTTGGCAAAACTGTGTTAGCCGAGAGCCTGTACCAGGGAATTCGATCGGTAGCCGATATCAAACCAAACAGAGCGCTCTGAATCAAAACGTTTCCACGCATTAGATCAACCTCATGCTTGGTGAAGGTGTCTATCCCTATGGCTTTGTACAAGGTTCCCTCGTACCGCTCATAGGCTGGCATAGTAGGTGCCTGCCTAATGGCAAGGTTCAGTTCTCTTTCACCTTGCTGCTTCGGGCTCAGTTTGAGGACCTTTGTTGCCTCTGCTTTGTTCTTGCAAACCTTGATAAGAGAATCCAAGATTAGGTCTCTGGCCTCATTTAGCTGACCATAGCTGAGATGAACCTGTTCAATGGTCAGATTAGATCCACCAATTCTCTTGGTTTCACTCGGAGGCAACAATAACAACACCTAACAAGCCTAGACTTAGAACATGGTAAAACTTACGAAGATATACACCCGAACAGGTGATGAAGGACTGACCGGACTGAGCAACTTCAGCAGAGTCAGAAAGACCGATCCACGCATTGAAGCGTATGCCGACGTTGATGAGGCCAACTCAGCCATCGGTGTTGCGGTTTCCTTGGCTCAGAACGAGTTTGACCAAGAAACCCTTGACCTACTATCTCAAATCCAGAACGACCTATTTGACCTAGGCGCTGACCTGTCGAATCCGCTAAACGAGCACTACGAGTATGAACCACTTCGTGTTGACGCCATCTGGATTGATGCTCTTGAAGCAGCCATCGACAAATACAACGCTGAACTAGAAAAACTAGACTCCTTCATCATCCCTGGTGGATCAGGCCTAGCCGCAGGGCTACACCTTGCCAGAACAGTTGTAAGAAGAGCAGAGCGTGCGACTTGGCATGCAATCGAAGAGCACGGCACAGAGCCTGGTAAGAAGGGTCAAACAACAGGTGGAGTGAGCCTAACTGCTGTGAAGTATCTGAACCGTCTGAGCGACCTGCTATTCGTTCTTGCAAGATACGCAAACATCAAGCACGGTGGCGACATAAAGTGGGTTCCTGCAGCTAACCGCAGAGAAGCTCCTGCCAAGAGAAGACCTGAACAGGACTAATACACCATGGAACTGTTGGTTGCAATGGGTTCAATTCTTGTTATCGCTCTTGCTGTTGGCATACCTGCTGGTCGCCGCAACAAGAAGGCTAAAAAGCGCCCTGGCGGTTCTATGGGCGGAGCAATGTTTGCCATGAATGAAATATTCGCCCCATCAGCTCATAACTCAGCTCTGATTATTGAAGAGCAAAAGCTTGAAGTGAAACAAACAGGAAAACCTGAAGATTTATAGAAATAGGTAATAAGAAAAGCCCCGAGGTTATCTCGGGGCTTTTCTATTTTGATTTTTAGGCTAGTTGAGCATCTCTAGCAACGATGGTTACGGTATCACGCTCGACTGAAAGGAAACCTTCGGCAGCTGTTGCTTTGATGCTCTCCCCTGTTGGCAAGGTGATGCGAACATCTCCTACGGCAAGGATTGCAAGTAACGGCTCGTGCCCTACGAGAATACCGATTTCACCTTCGACTGTCTTAGCAACAACCATCTTGGCTTCACCTGACCATACTGCACGGTCAGCAGCTACTAGTTCAACACGAAGATTAGCCATTACTTAGAGGTCTCTGCCTGAATCTTTGCCCATTGACGCTCAACATCTTCCAAGCCACCAACGTTGAAGAACGCCTGCTCAGCTACGTTGTCGAAGTCTCCGTTAGCAATAGCTGAGAAGCCTTCGATAGTGTCCTTTAGAGGAACTGTTGAACCCTTAACACCGGTGAACTTCTCCGCCATGTATGTGTTCTGGGATAGGAACTGCTGGATACGACGAGCACGAGATACGGTGATCTTGTCCTCTTCGCTCAATTCTTCAACACCTAGGATGGCGATGATTTCCTGAAGTTCTTTGTTCTTCTGGAGAATCTGCTTGACTCGAGTTGCTGTTGCATAGTGGTCCGCGCTAATAAAGCGTGGGTCCAAAATACGTGAAGTTGAAGTCAGTGGATCCACAGCTGGGTATAGACCCTTAGAAGCAATTTCACGGCTCAACTCTGTTGTTGCATCAAGGTGAGCGAATGTTGTTGCTGGGGCTGGGTCGGTGTAGTCATCGGCAGGTACGTAAATAGCCTGCAGAGATGTAATCGAGTGTCCACGGGTTGATGTGATGCGCTCCTGAAGAAGACCCATCTCATCGGCAAGGTTTGGCTGGTAACCCACAGCTGAAGGCATGCGGCCTAGCAGTGTAGAAACCTCAGAACCTGCCTGAGTAAAGCGGAAGATGTTGTCAATGAACAGAAGAACGTCCTGCTTTTGAACATCACGGAAGTACTCAGCCATTGTCAGTGCTGACAATGCAACACGAAGACGGGTGCCTGGTGGCTCATCCATCTGACCGAAGACCAGTGCTGTCTTGTCGATAACGCCTGACTCAGTCATTTCGTCGATAAGGTCGTTACCTTCACGGGTACGCTCACCAACACCTGCGAAAACAGATACACCATCGTGGTCTTCAGCTACACGGTAGATCATTTCCTGAATAAGAACTGTCTTACCAACACCAGCACCACCGAATAGACCAATCTTTCCACCACGAACATATGGGGTTAGCAGGTCAATAACCTTGATACCGGTTTCGAACATCTCAGTCTTTGACTCAAGCTGGTCGAATGCAGGCGGGTTACGGTGGATTGGCCAACGCTCAGAAACCTCAACCTTGTCGCCTGGCTTACCGTTCAGGATCTCACCGGTAACGTTGAAAACCTTACCCTTGGTAACATCACCTACTGGAACAGAGATAGGTGCACCAGTATCAGAAACTGCCTGGCCACGAACCAAACCATCGGTTGGCTTCAGTGCAATCGCACGGACTAGGTCATCTCCAAGGTGCTGAGCTACCTCAAGGGTAAGAGTTGTAATCTCACCGTTTAGGTTGATCTCAGTGGTCAGAGCGTTGTAGATACCAGGGATGCCATCGTGTGGAAACTCGATGTCAACCACAGGACCTGTTACGCGGGCAATACGTCCGGTAGCAGTGTTCTTGTTCTCAGCCATGTTCTTCTATCTTTCTATTCTTTGTCGCTAGTGTCGACAAGTGCGTCGGCACCACCAACGATTTCGGAAATCTGTTGGGTAATTTCTGATTGTCGAGCAGAGTTGCTCAACCTGGTGTAGTTCTTGATTAACTTGTCAGCATTTTCAGTTGCTGACTTCATTGCTTTTTGTCTTGCTGCGTGCTCTGCTGCAGCTGACTGCAACATTGCGTTGAAAATACGTGATTCGATGTAAACAGGAAGCAGAGCATCCAATACTTCTTCCACGTCTGGCTCGAAGGCATAGAGCGGGAATATGTCGTGCTCCCCAGGAGGTTCTGCTCCTTCAACAACTTCTAGAGGAAGCAGGCGGATAATCTGAGGTTCCTGACTAATCATCGAAACGAACTTGTTGTATACCAAGTGAATTTCGTCAACTCCGCCATCAGCGTAGTCAAGGTTGAATAGGTCAACAACCTCTTTAGAGATTTCCTCGGCAGTTGTGAAAACTGGAAGATCTGTGCCACCAGTCCAAGCTCTGATTGACGCTCGCTTGCGGAATGAGAAAAAGCTAACTGCCTTTCTCCCGACGAGGTAGTAGACAACGTCTTTACCCTGGTCCTTTAGAAGCTGAGTTAGTTGCTCTGCTTCTTTTAGAACGTTAGATGAGAAAGCACCAGCCAAACCACGGTCGCTTGTGAAGATAACAACAGCTGATCTACGGATCTCTGCTGGCTCTGTGGTTAGCGGGTGATCGATGTTAGAGAAAGTTGCAACAGCAGACACGGCACGGTTAATCGCACGAGAATATGGGCTTGCTGCAGTCAAACGCTGTTGTGCTTTGTAAATGCGTGAGGCTGAGATTAGCTCCATGGCTCGAGTAATCTTCTTGGTCGTCTGAGCAGATTTAATCTTCTGCCTATAGACCCGAAGTTGCGCTCCCATGTCTTTTTCCTTTACTTTCTCTTGAAATCAAAAACGCTTATTAGCGCTTCTGCTTCACAATCTTCTCTTGGTCAACTTCTTCTTCATCAATTGCAGCAACAGACTCGTTACCAACTGATGAAAGAGGCTTACCAACACCGGTTAGGAAGACCTTCTTGAACTTAAGAACATCTGCCTCAAGAGCTGAGATGGTGTCATCCTTTAGGTCGTTGGTCTCGCGAATGGTTGTCAAAACAGTTGAGTTGCGGCGAAGGTAATCAAGCAATTCGCTTTCGAATCTCAAGATGTCTTCAACTGGAACTTCATCAAGCTTTCCTGTTGTTCCAGCCCAGATAGATACTGTCTGCTCTTCAACTGGGTATGGAGAATACTGAGGCTGCTTTAGAAGCTGCATCAGACGAGCACCACGAGCAAGTTGCTGACGTGAAGCTGCATCCAGGTCGCTTGCGAACATAGCGAATGCTTCTAGGGAACGGTACTGAGCAAGTTCAAGTTTCAATGTTCCAGAAACCTTCTTGATTCCCTTAACCTGAGCTGCACCACCAACACGAGAAACCGAGATACCTACGTCAATAGCTGGTCTCTGGTTAGCGTTGAACAAGTCTGACTGCAAGAAGATCTGACCGTCGGTAATAGAAATTACGTTGGTTGGAATGTATGCAGAAACGTCGTTTGCCTTAGTCTCAATGATTGGAAGTCCAGTCATAGAACCTGCACCTAGCTCATCGTTCAACTTTGCACAACGCTCTAGTAGGCGTGAGTGTAAGTAGAAAACGTCACCAGGATATGCTTCACGGCCTGGTGGACGACGAAGAAGAAGGGAAATCGAACGGTAAGCCTCAGCCTGCTTTGATAGGTCATCAAAAATGATTAGGACGTGTTTGCCGTCATACATCCAGTGCTGACCAATTGCAGAACCGGTGTATGGAGCTAGGTACTTGAAACCAGCTGGGTCAGATGCAGGAGATGCAACGATTGTTGTGTATTCCATTGCTCCAGCAGCTTCAAGAGCTCCCTTAACAGATGCAATAGTTGAACCCTTTTGACCAACAGCAACATAGATACAGCGAACCTGCTTTGTTGGGTCCCCTGATTCCCAGTTAGCTTTTTGGTTGATGATTGCATCGATAGCGATAGCAGTCTTACCAGTCTGACGGTCACCAATGATTAGCTGACGCTGTCCACGACCGATAGGAATCATCGCGTCGATTGCCTTGATACCAGTTTGTAGTGGCTCGTGAACTGACTTACGAGCCATAACACCAGGAGCCTGGAGCTCTAGAGCACGTCGAGCAGAAGACTTGATCTCTCCCTTACCATCGATTGGCTCGCCTACTGGGTTTACCACACGACCAAGGAAGTCATCGCCTACTGGAACAGAAAGAATCTCGCCTGTGCGCTCAACCTTCATACCTTCAACGATGTGAGTGAACTCACCAAGGATGATCACACCGATTTCACGCTCGTCTAGGTTCTGAGCTAGACCCAAAGTGCCGTCTTCGAACTTTAGAAGTTCGTTAGCCATGACGCTAGGCAAGCCTTCAACGTGAGCGATACCGTCACCAGCATCGATAACGTGACCGACCTCGGTACGGCTAGCCTGAGCTGGCTCGTAAGACTTAGCAAAGTCCTTCAGCGCGTCGCGAATCTCAT
>JBIJAB010000083.1:0-4605 GCA_044345975.1 Rhodoluna sp. | reverse complement strand
GCTTCTGTTACAGGAAGCTTTGTCTCTGCTGCAAGTAGACGGATAACTTCCTGAGGGAAACCCTTAGGAGTGTTGATGCCTGTACCAACTGCGGTTCCACCTAGAGGAACTTCAGCAACGCGAGCAATAGTTGATTCGACTCTTTCAATGCCGTATCTAATCTGAGCTGCATAGCCACCAAACTCTTGGCCTAGGGTGACTGGAGTTGCATCCATCAGGTGAGTACGGCCTGCCTTTACAACTGTCTCCCAAGCCTTAGCTTTTACCTCTAGTGCTTTAGCTAGGTGATCAAGAGATGGAAGAAGGTTGTGAATAAGAGCAGAGGTAACAGCTACGTGAACTGAGGTCGGGAAGACATCGTTAGATGACTGAGATGCGTTCACGTGGTCGTTCGGGTGAACCTTGCTACCTAGCTTTGCTGTTGCCAGGGTTGCTAGAACTTCATTCATGTTCATGTTTGATGAAGTTCCTGAACCAGTCTGGAAAACATCCACTGGGAATTCTTTATCGTGCTTGCCTGAGATAACCTCATCGGCTGCATAGGCAATAGCTTCTGCAATGCTCTTATCTAGAACACCAAGAGAAGCGTTAGCTAGAGCTGCTGACTTCTTGATCTGAGCAAGAGCTGCAATGTGTGCTCGCTCTAGGGTGGTACCGCTGATTGGGAAGTTCTCTACTGCTCTTGCAGTCTGTGCTGCATATAAAGCGTCTACTGGTACTTTGACTTCACCCATGGTGTCGTGTTCAATGCGGTATTCCATTTAGTTGCCTTCTCTACTGTGTGTTGCCGATGGTTACGATCTCGTGAATCTCACCAAGGGTTAGCTTGTAATTTGCTCCTACTACAGCCAATTTACCCGATTCAATCCTTGATGCGATGAGGGTTGAGCGGGCGATGAGCTCGTTGATGGTATCTCTTACATGAAGGTCAGTAATCTCGTCTATTTGGTGCTGTCCATTGGCGTTTGCTGCTTCAACGGTTGGAGAAATCCTTTGAACAAGGTTATGGATGAACTCACCCGCAGGAACGCTCTTTCCCTCAATCGAATCCATTGTTGTTCTGATGGCTCCACACTCGTCGTGGCCTAGAACTAGGATTAGGGGAACTCCTAAAACCTCAACCGCATACTCTAAAGAACCCAAGATGGTCTCAGCGATTACCTGTCCAGCATTTCTCACCACAAACAAATCACCCAAACTAACGTCGAAGATGATTTCAGCTGAAAGTCTCGAATCAGAACAACCGAACAGTGCAGCAAAGGGTCTTTGCTCTTTAGCCAGTTCTTTTCTTAGTCCAAAATCTTGTCTTAGGTGTAGGGGGCTGTCTGAGACGAATCTGTGGTTACCTGCAAGCATTGCTTGCCAAGCTTGGGTTGGAGTTTGAGGTCTAGGAGAATTACTCAACTTTAGGAACTCCCCAAAGTTCCTCGTCTATTGAATCAATAAAGGTTTTGAATTCGCTGTCTTCAGCAACTCCGTAGAGAAGAACGTAATCCTGATCTTTGTAATTCAAGACCATGATGTAATCCATTGTTTTCTTAGGCTCATTCTTGATTATTGATTCGTAGACATCCCACTTGTAATGCTTCGACGAATACTCTTTGGTTAGCACCTTGCCATTAAGAGATAGCGCTAACCAGGTTGGGTTGGCATTGAAGGCTTGGGTGTATCCAACGTACTTGATGTCGCTACCAACAAACCCTGCTTTGAAAACTGGAACAGTGTCTATGTTGTTGGTGGTGAGCTTTGCATTATTAGACCACCAGTCTTCTGGGGGAGTAATGGTAATGACTTCAAATCCTGAATCTGCTTTAGCCTTCTGGGAGGCAGCAGTGTAATCAATCTCTCTAATACGAGATGAGTCGTCACGAGGAACAATCAGAATAAGAGTGACCACTAAGCCGATAGACGCTCCTAGTGCCAGAATCAGGTTGATGACTGTTTGGCGGGCTCTGTGTCTAGCGGCTGAATCACTCAAGGGGTATTTAGTCCTTCTTCTTTAGTACTTCATCAAGTTTTGCTCTAGCGCCAGTTAACCACTCTTCACACTTCTGAGCTAGGACTTCACCTCGTTGCCATAGAGCCATGCTCTGATCTAGGGTTACTGAACCCTGCTCTAGTTGGTTTAGCACCTTGGTTAGTTCATCGCGAGCCTGCTCATAAGTCATCTCGGCGATATCTGCGTTTGGGTTCTTCTCAGTCATTGTCTCTCCAGTTTAATAGTTGATTAGTTTGCGGTTGCATCCAAGTCGCCCTTGGCAACCCTTAGTTTTAGTAATGTTCCAGCTTTAGCCATCTTTGGGTCAGTTATAACGTTGCCTTCGCTATCCCTGACTACTGCATAGCCTCGGTCTAGAGTGCTCTGCGGGGATAAGGAGCGAAGCAGGGTTTTCTTGCTCGACAAATCAGAACTCTGCTTATCTAGCTTGTAATCAAGGTCATCTCTAAGCTCCCCAAGAGCTCTAGCTAGGTCATCGGTTCTCTGGATCAGGTAGGCGTGTGGATCTTTTAGTAGAGGATGCTGTCTAATCTGTTGAATGAGAGTTACCTGGTGTCCTAGAAATGAACCAATGATAGAAGTCATTCTCTCGAGAGAATCTTTTATCTTTCGTCTCTCCTCAACTACATCAGGTACTACTCGTTTTGCAGCATCTGTTGGTGTTGAAGCTCTTAGGTCAGCAACATCATCAATGATTGGTCTGTCGTTCTCGTGTCCGATAGCAGAAATAACTGGAGTCTCACAAGCAGCAACTGCTCTAACCAGAGCCTCATCACTAAAACCAACTAGATCCAGGAAGCCACCACCACCTCGAGTAATAATGATTACTTCAACCTCAGGATCTGCATCTAACTTCTTTAGGGCAGCAATAACACTTGGTGCACACTCTGCACCTTGCACAGAAGAGCTCGCCATTCTAATGACTGCCTCTGGCCATCTAAGGAGAATGTTTTGTTTCACATCTTTTTCAGCATCTGAGTTTTCAGCGGTAACAAGTCCAATAACTCCTGGTAAAAATGGGAGTTTCTGTTTCTTTGCAGGATCCGCTAATCCTTCAGCATAAATCTTGGCTCTTCTAGCTTCAATCTCAGCCATGAGAACACCGAGACCCACCTTCTTTATGGAAGTAACTTTAAGGCTTAAGGTTCCTTTGGCTACGTAGAAGTCCATGTTTCCAGAAACTAAAACACGATCACCATCTTTGAACTCTTCATCAGCTGAGACTAGGACTCCGTTGAAAATCACCAAAGAGATCGTTGAACCTGTGTTTAGATCTCTTAGCTGCGGATACGCATGCCCTCCAGCTTTAGCCTGGAACTTGATGATTTCGCCCTCAACCCAGGCATTTCCCCAACCTTTGACCGCATTAGCGACTCTTTCGCTCAATTGCTGGACCGTGAAGGGATGATCCGGGTCTTTACCTGTACCGATTTCGTCGTTCATGACCAGTAACCTTCCGAGTGCGTTTAGAATTGCCTTGTGACTATCTCCCAGAATACTTCCGACCAAGGACTTATGGCTTCGCGTAAGCGGGTTCTTTTGGCTGCCCCTAGAGGATACTGTGCTGGGGTGGACAGAGCCGTTATTGCAGTAGAGAAAGCCCTAGACCTTCACGGCTCACCGGTCTATGTCCGCAAAGAGATCGTTCACAACAAGCACGTGGTCTCCAGCCTTGAAAGACGTGGAGCCATCTTCGTCAACGAAGTTGACGAAGTGCCTGAAGGCAGCATCCTGGTCTTCTCAGCTCACGGAGTGAGCCCTGCTGTTATCAAAGCCTCTGAAGAGAGAAACCTAAACACCATTGATGCAACCTGCCCACTGGTAACCAAGGTTCATAGAGAAGTTCAAAGATTTGCTAGCGAAGACTATGACATTCTTCTAATCGGTCATGAAGGTCACGAAGAAGTAGAAGGAACAGCGGGAGAAGCTCCTGACCATGTTCAACTAGTTGATGGTCGTCACGGAATCCTAAACGTAACCGTTAGAGATCCAGAGAAAGTTATCTGGCTATCACAGACCACACTGTCGGTAGATGAAACCTATGAAACTGTGGAGGCTCTTCGCGAGAGATTCCCAACTCTGCAGAACCCACCTAGCGATGACATCTGCTACGCAACTCAGAACAGACAGGTAGCAATCAAGAAAGTTGCTGTTGATGCTGAACTAGTTATTGTTGTTGGTTCTGCTAACTCATCTAACACCGTTCGCTTGGTTGAAGTTGCCTTAGAAGCAGGAGCAAAGGCTTCATACCGAGTGGATTATGCATCTGAAATCAAGGAAGAATGGTTTGAAGGTGTCTCAACTGTTGGAGTTACATCAGGAGCTAGCGTTCCTGAGGTTCTAGTTGATGAGGTTCTTGAGTATTTAGCTGTACGCGGCTACGGCGATGTTGACATTGTTCAGACTGCAGAAGAAGATGTTCAGTTCTCGCTACCTAAGGAACTAAGAAAAGATTTGAAAGCTGCTGGTGAAGACACCAGTAACAAGCAGAAGAGAAGCTCAGACACTCACTAACTAAAGTTAGTTTCCTTCACTAACTTGCCGGCTCTATCAAAGGTCTTCCAAACACCTGTTTGTTTACCTTCATCAAACGAACCTGATCTCAT
>JBIJAB010000082.1:0-4619 GCA_044345975.1 Rhodoluna sp. | reverse complement strand
TAGTTGCAGCAGCTGCTGGAGCTATTGGAATACTGCCAAGCCTTTTTGCTTCCAATTTGTTCATGCTCGGTGCTGGTGTGTTCATTGTTGGTGCTGGTTCTGCTGTTTTTGGTTTAGCAAGACTCTCCTGGATGACCGAGCATGTTCCAATAGCTATTAGAGCAAGAGCGTTATCTGTTCTTGGTGGCATGTTTAGAGCAGGCTCATTTGTTGGCCCTTCATTAGCTGCTGGTGTGATTGCTGTTTTCTCCGTTCAAGCTGTTTACTACCTGCCGCTTATCCTTTGTGGACTTGCTGCAACAATCCTTCTCTTTGTTAGAGGTAGTGAAGATGTTGCCAGGAACAGTTCTTCTTTCAGAGACACCTTTGCAGTTGCAAGACGTGAGGGCAAGAAACTAGCAACTCTTGGAGTTGCTTCTTCTATCCTTAGCGCTCTGCGCGGAACCAGAATGATTGGACTGCCGCTTCTTGCAGTGGCACTAGCTATTCCAACCGAACAGGCTTCACTAATCATTGGTATTGCTGGAGCACTTGATTTTGCGATGTTCTACCTAAGTGGTCAAATTATGGATCGCTTTGGTAGAAGCTTTGCTGCAGTTCCAACACTTGCAGGTCTTGGTCTTGCCCACCTAATAGTAGGTATCGCTATTGATGCCAACACATTCTTATTGCTTGCACTGATCATGTCACTAGCAAATGGAATAGGTAGCGGTGTGATCATGGTCCTGGGTGCAGATCTAGCACCCCCAGATAAACGGAGTGAGTTCCTAGCCTCTTACCGACTACTAGTTGACTTCGGAGATGCTGCCGCTCCTCTAGTTCTAGCCCCGATGGTTCTAGCAGTAGGGCTAACTGGAGCCATGGCAGGCTTTGGAATACTGGGTTTTATCGGAGCAGGGCTTATGTATAAATACATACCTGTTTATGCAGTATCACCAAAAAAGAAGCCTTAGCGAGCTAAGGCCACCTCACAGATAGTTCTTGAGGCACTAACTTCCCTAAGTGGTGAAACCCACTCAGCACAAAAGACAACTCGAACAGTGTCCCCTGCCTCCAGACTCACTTGCCTGAGCTGAAGGTTAGGAAATGAATACTGTGAAGCAACAACACTGAATAAGTCTCTGGCCACAGTTGTTACCGGCAAACCCTGTTCAAGTTGAAGTCTTGTTTTTACGGCAACTGCAAACTGCTCGGTGAAATCGATTAGTTCTCTGGCGAAGAGATACTGGTGAACGCTTGTAGCGAGCGTTAGGACAACTAGGCACAGCAAGGCAACTAGAAAGACAAACCAGATCAGGGCTGTTCCTTGATCATCTCTAACCACTTTGAACACCAAATGCTTTCACATCTAAACCAGAGCCAGACAGTTCTAACCAGATCAGAGTATTTGGGACAGAACAGTTAGCTGGCACACAGTTCACTTCGACTGCTATTCGATCCTCGCTCCATAGCCTGCTTGACGCTTGCAACCTAGCTACTTCACCAAGGATGTCATTTGAGTTAGAGAGCAGATACGAACGCATAGAGTTTCTAGCGATGCTCTGAAGTTCTAACACCTTGCGTTCTTGCTCAAGCATATGAAACCCAAGGGTCAGCACTAATCCAAAAGCAACAACAGCGAACGCTACTACTTCTATCAAGGCGCTGCCTTTGTCTTCAAGAATCCTCTCAGTTCTCACACGATGCCCTAACTTCAATTGGAACTCTGATGATCTCGGGCCAAAACGAAACCGTTCGCTGTATTTCTCGACCCGATAGAACAGAGCAAGCACCAAAGCGAGTTTCAGTTATCAACTTGCCCTTGGGATCTTTCAGTTGCCTATAGGTTTCAGCATCCGTTGGTGAGACATCGGCTAGAGCGGAGAACCTGGCTATGTCGTAACTCACCTGCTCCTGCACTATGGCCGATTGGTGTAAACCAAAGACCTCAATTAGAGGAATGGCGAGAAGCGATGCAGGAACAACTAGCAATACAAACTCTGAAACTGCAGAGCCACCTTCGCCCTTGAGCCTAGATAACAACTACCTTGGAAACTGCGTTATTGAAAACAGTTCTTAGTGCTGGCCCTGCTACAGCCCAGAGTAGGACTACAAGTCCAGCTGTCATCAGTGTCACTAGAACCCAACCTGGCACATCGCCCTGCTCGGACATTATTTTGTTTTTCATTTCTCTCCTTGTTATAGAAAACTGCCTTGGATTAAGGCAAGACTTGGGTATAGGGCAAACATCACCGTGATCGGAAGAATCACAAAAACCATTGGAATCATCATCTTGGTTTCGTTCTTCCCCGCCTTAGTAAGAAGCTCTGTTCTTAGGGATGCTGTTGTTGACTGAACAAAATCACTCATCAGATCAGATAGAGCTGAGCCGTTGGTGAGTGCTACAGCAAGTTTGGCTGCTAACTCCCTCACTGTCTCTGACTTAGATTCAACGGCCAGTTTAGATAACTCAATCTGCAATAGTGCGCCGTGTTCAACGTTTCTGATCACTCGTTCAAACTCAGAAGACACGTATCCCTTAGATCTGCTCACAGCTATCCTCAGTGAAACATCTAAGGACTCTCCTGCACTAACCGCAAACCAAAGAATGGAAGCAAAGTCGGGTATTTCCATCAACGCGGCTAGGTGATTGAACTTGCGTTTGACGGTAACACGCTCTGTGATTGCCTCTCTTGGCGCAAGTCGTTGACTTAGTTTTGATGAACTGGACTTGCCTAAACTCCAATAGAGGGCAAACGCTGCTAGAACACTTGAGCCAATAGCTAAATACTGCACTAGACCCCCAAAGTTCTTACTCGTTCAGGAAGAGCACCTAAAACTTTGACTAAGCGGAAAGCAAGAAGTGATGCAACAAGACCAATAACTAAAACTGCGATACCCGCCTCAGTTTGAAATGCAATTGCGGTCTCAGGTCGCAAACTCAAAAGCACTAGAACCAACCAGGGAGCTAACACGGCTAACTTCGCTGTTCCTAAGACCCAGTTCTGTTTAACCTGAATCGCAGTCCAGGTGGCGTTCTCTAATCTCAATTGAAGAGATTGGTTCCTGAGAGCATTTAGGTATCCCCGACCTCCAGAGGCACTGGCCAATCTTGTGATCTCAATAAACCGATCTGCGACTGGGCTAGCAAGCCTCGCTTTGAGGTTGTCAAGGCTCTGTGTGAAGGCAACTCCTGCTCTCAGATCCTTCTCAAACTCAAGTAGAGCCCATGCTAACTTGGGCGGAGCAAAAGATACAGAGTCTAAGATCGCTTGCTCAAGCGAAGCACCAGCCCAAGCAGCTGAGTGAATGGAATCTAAATACTTGGGCCACTGGCTATTGGCTTTGAAGGTCTCTGCTTTGATTCGGTTTTGAAAGGTATCAACTAGTTGAACAGCAACACAGAAACAAACACTGCTGGCAATCAAAAGAGAGTTGGTCATTAGAGTCAGAAGCGTGAGGAACAAGAGAAGACCAGCCATAACTAGCAGCACAAATTGGGCTGGTTGAATTCTTGTAAATCCTGCGGCATTGAGGTTATTGGCTATCTTTCTCATAGGTTCACCTCAACCCACGTTTCTATTCCCTTAGATTGGATTACTTGAGCAACTCTTCTCTTGCCAGAACTATCCATCTCACAGTGAACAACTAAACCGATCGTTCTCTCAACGGTTTGAGAGACGAATAGTGAAGGTATGTTCTCTCCTGATAGAAGAGGAAGGAGCTTCAACTTCTCTAATGCATCAAAAGCTGAGTTAGCGTGAATAGTGCAGAGGCCAGCGATGCCTGAGTTCAAAGCAATTAGTAGATCAAGTGCCTCTGCTTGTCTAACTTCGCCAATTACTAATCGACTTGGTCTCATACGCAAGGCTTCTTTAACTAGCCTGCGAAGAGTTATCTCCCCCACTCCCTCAAGGTTTGCTTGCCTTGCTTGCAAGGCAACCCAGTCAACATAGTTAGTTCGAATCTCAAAAGTTTCTTCAACGCTTACTAATCGCTCGCTCAGGTGACCAACATTCAAAAGAGCACAAAGCATTGTTGTCTTACCTGCTTGAGTTGCCCCAGAAACCAGAATGTTTATTCCGAGTCTAAATTGTTCGGAGAGAAAACTAGCCATAGCGTGACTCATGGAACCAAGGTGAACCAGATCTTCAAGTGAGTAAACCTTGGTTGGAAACTTCCTAATGTTTACTGACCAGTGCTCCCGAGTCACATCAGGAATAACAACATGCAGCCTAGATCCATTGAGCAAAGTTGCATCAACAAACGGTTCAGAGCGATCAAGCCTTCTGCCAGAGTCCCGCAACATTCGCTCAACAGCTTGCCTGACATCCAAGGCGGTCAGGTTCAGGTCAAGTCTTCTGGTCGTTGAGTTTTCAAAGATAAATACCTGGTCAGGAGCGTTGATCCAGATCTCTTCAATGGCTGGATTAGCAATCAAATCATCCAGTTGGCCATAGCCAGACAGTGCACTTTTAACTTCCCCAGCCAGAGTTGCCTCCGCTGATTGAGCTAGGCCTTGGCTAGTTTCAAAGGCTTCATCAATGGCCTGTGAGATGGCTTGATCTAGGGAATTGGGGCTAGAAACCAAGATTGAGCGAGCTCGCTCTGTGATACCTAGGACTGTTTCTCGGGCCATA
>JBIJAB010000081.1:0-4625 GCA_044345975.1 Rhodoluna sp. | reverse complement strand
GTCGAACAACTATCATTCCACCGGACAAACCTTTGCCAACATAATCATTTGAATCACCCGAGATAGTTAGTTTTATTCCCTTTGGAATGAAAGCCCCAAATGACTGTCCCGCAGATCCCGTTACGCGTATGTCGATCGTAGCTTCAGGAAGACCCGCTACGCCATATCTCTTAGTGACTTCGTGACCCAGCATTGTTCCAACAGCCTGAGCAGTGTTATTGATTGGCAAATCAATCACGACAGCCTGAGCGTCCTCGAGAGCGGATGTGCTCATTTTGATTAACTCATGGTCGAAGTGCTTCTCTAGTTCGTGATCCTGATAGGTGAATCTTCTCAGCGGCCCAGTGTTTGGCTTTGGGGCGGAAAGGATGGGGGTTAGATCTAAACCATCTGCTTTCCAGTGACTTATCGCACGGTTAGCGTCCAGTAGTTCGCTGTGGCCAATGGCTTCGTCAAGTGATCTGAAACCAAGAGCAGCTAGATACTCTCTTACCTCTTCAGCAAGGAACATAAAGAAATTCACAACGTGTTCCGCTTGACCCGTGAAACGTGCTCGAAGTTCTGGGTTCTGTGTTGCAACACCAACAGGACAGGTGTCGAGGTGGCAAACACGCATCATTACGCAACCAGAAACAACTAATGGAGCTGTTGCGAATCCAAATTCTTCAGCACCAAGTAGAGCTGCAATGACAACATCTCTTCCAGTTTTCATTTGACCATCAACCTGTACTGAAACTCTGTCACGCAAACCGTTGACCATCAGAGTCTGTTGTGTCTCTGCTAGTCCTAGCTCCCAAGGCGTGCCAGCATGTTTTAGCGAGTTCAGAGGCGATGCTCCTGTACCTCCATCATGACCTGAGACAAGAATCACATCTGCCTTGGCTTTAGCAACACCAGCAGCGACAGTTCCAATACCGACCTGGCTGACAAGCTTTACGTGAATACGAGCGCTTGAGTTTGCTCTCTTCAGATCGAAAATCAGTTGTTTGAGGTCCTCGATTGAATAGATGTCGTGGTGAGGAGGTGGTGAGATTAACCCAACACCTGGAGTTGAGTGCCTAATCTCAGCGATCCACGGATAAACCTTGTTTGGTGGTAGCTGTCCGCCTTCACCAGGCTTGGCGCCTTGGGCCATCTTGATTTGGATGTCATCAGCGTGAGTTAGATACATGCTGGTCACTCCGAAGCGACCTGACGCTACCTGCTTGATAGCACTTCTTCTAGCTGGGTCTAGTAGACGTCCAACTTCCTCGCCACCTTCTCCAGTGTTCGACTTAGCTCCTAGCATGTTCATCGCAATGGCAAGAGTTTCATGAGCTTCAGGTGAGATTGACCCGTAAGACATCGCTCCAGTTGAGAATCTTTTGACAATCTCTGTTGCGGGCTCTACTTCAGTTATCGGCACGGCAGGACGCACACCTTCACGCAACATGAACAGTCCACGCAGTGTCATAAGCCTCTCGGACTGATCGTCGATGAGCTTGGTGTATTGCCTAAAGATATCAAAACGCTTGGTCTTGGTTGCGTGCTGCAGTTTGAAAATGGTTTCTGGGTTGAAAAGGTGCGGTGGACCCTCTCTTCTCCACTGATACTCACCACCAACCTCAAGTTGTTCATGAGGTCTGATAGCTCGCTCTATAGGGTAAGCACTTGAGTGCCTGGTTGTGATCTCATCAACGATTACTTCAATACCGATTCCACCGAGTTGGCTTGTCGTTCCAGTGAAGTAAGCATCGACAAACTCTTGGGATAGGCCAATAGCCTCGAAACACTGAGCTCCTGAGTATGACGAAACGGTGGAAATACCCATCTTTGACATAATCTTTAGAACACCTTTACCGAGACCCTTAATGATGTTCTTTGTTGCTTGCTCGATAGTCACGCCTTGAATAGCGCCGTTACGAACCATAAGTTCAACTGATTCGATAGCAAGGTATGGGTTGATTGCTGCAGCTCCATAGCCAATCAAAGCAGCTACGTGATGAACTTCTCTAACGTCACCGGCTTCAACAACCAAACCAACCTTGGTTCTATTGCCGGTTCTAATCAAGTGGTGGTGCACCGCTGAGGTCAGAAGCAAGCTCGGAATAGGAGCTAGTTCCCTATTGCTGTCCCGATCTGAAACCACAATGTATTTGCATCCAGCCGCTACGGCCTCGTCTAGCTCGATGTTGATGTCCTTGAGTCTCTGAACCAAAGCCTCAGCACCTTCGTCAACTCTGAACAAGCCTTTAACGATGTGAGACTTTCCAATACCAGAGTCTTCACTGAACTTAATCTTGGCAATCTCATCATTGTTCAAGACAGGGAAATCAAGAACCACCATTTGAGCGTGCTCTGGCGTAGCACTGAGAAGGTTCTGCTCTGGACCAATACCAACACCTAGGGACGTGACAATCTCTTCACGAATGCTATCTAGCGGTGGGTTAGTTACCTGTGCGAACTGTTGCACGAAGTAGTCGAACAAAAGTCTTGGCCTATCGCTTAGCGCTGCTATAGGAGTATCAGAACCCATAGCACCTAAAGGTTCTGCACCAACTTTCGCAATTGGAGCTACCAAGACTCTCAAATCTTCTTCGGTGTAACCAAAAGTTCGCTGTCGACGAGCAACTGAAGACTTTGTGTATGCGACATGCTCACGATCTGGGAGATCTTTTAGGTTGATGCGATTCTCTTCAAGCCATTTACCCCATGGCTCAGCAGCAGCAATCTCAGCCTTGATCTCTGAGTCGTCAATCAGTCGCCCGGATGCTGTGTCGGCGAGGAACATACGGCCAGGTTGCAGGCGTCCTTTTCGAACGATTCTGCTTGGCTCGATGTCAACGACACCAATCTCGGACGCAAGTACAACAAGACCATCTTCAGTGACGATGTAACGACCTGGTCGAAGACCGTTGCGATCTAAAGTTGCACCAACTAGATTGCCGTCGGTGAAGATAACCGCTGCAGGTCCATCCCAAGGCTCCATCAGCATAGAGTGATACTCATAGAAGTCACGAAGCTGGGGATCCATGTCAGTCTGCTTTTCCCAAGCTTCCGGAATCATCATCATCATGGCGTGGGGTAACGATCTACCGGATTGAACTAGCAGTTCAAGAACTTCATCAAACGAAGCTGAGTCACTTCCACCTGGTGTGATGATTGGCTTGAGCTCATCCAAGTCACGCAGATTAGGAGATTCAAGGCGAGATTCTCTAGCCTTCATCCAGTTTCTATTTCCCTTAACGGTGTTTATTTCACCATTGTGAGCAATCATTCTGAAAGGGTGAGCCAATGGCCACGATGGGAAAGTGTTTGTTGAGAATCTTGAGTGAACTAAAGCTAGCTTCGATTCAAACTTTTCATCGCTCAGGTCAGGGAAGAAAGGTTCAAGCTGAAGGGTAGTCACCATTCCCTTGTAAACGATTGTCTTTGCAGACAACGAAGGGTGATAGACAGAAAGTTGTCGCTCAGAACTCTTCCTAAGGAAATACAGTTCTCGCTCAAGTTCATTAGTAGAAAGAGAGGTAGTGGCGGTTACGAACACTTGAATAATCTGAGGCATTGCTTCACGAGCCAAGTCCCCAAGAACTTCAGGGTTTGTTGGTACCGATCTCATGCCAAGAAGTTTCAACCCTCTCGCCTCGGCAAGCTTAGAAAAAGATACTTCAAAGTTTCTGGAGTCATCTTCAATACCTAGAAAAACCAAGCCCGCTCCGTAAGAGCCCTGATCCGGTAAATCGAAGCTAACAACTGATCTAAAGAACAAGTCAGGCAGTTGAGTGATTATTCCTGCGCCATCCCCTGTGCCAGCATCTGAACCTACTGCACCTCTATGTTCAAGGTTTCTAAGAGCGTTGAGGGCAGTTTCGATGATGTCGTGACCTGCAGTTCCTCGCAGAGTTGCAACCATGGCCAAGCCACAAGCATCTTTATCGCGAGCAGGGTCGTATAGGCCTGATGCAGCTGGAGCGGTATTGAACCGCTCAAACGGCGACTGACCTGACATGTCGTACTCCATTCAAAAGTGTGATGGGGACGACAATGGCCCTGTGGTGAGTTAGGAAATGAGTCTAATTCTTTTCCTGCGATTGGGTCAATCCTACTTCAGACTCCTTGACTTCGGTCGAATCCCCAGCATTGACGGGGTTCTCAGACTCTTCTAAGTCAACTGAGTCAGTTGAGTCCTGCTCAAGAGCCTTGTTCGAGCGTCCTGGTAAATAGCCAGATGTCTCTTCCCCGGTGTGTCTGTATCGCAGAATCATCAACAGGGCTAGTCCCACAAGGAATCCGGCAACAGCTGACCACTGGTTAGTGCGTAGGCCGAGGAATACGTCGCTTGGATCTAGTCTGATTGACTCGATGAAGAACCTACCGAATGAGTACCACATTAGGTAAAGGGAAAACATGCGGCCCCAGCGTAGGTTGAATCTTCTTTCTAGAAGCAACAGAACCGCAATTCCTACTAGAGACCATAGCGATTCGTAAAGGAATGTTGGGTGAAAAGCTAGACCATCAGGCAAGCCAAGCGGGTAACTCGGGTTGTAGCTCGGAATTAGAATTCCCCAAGGCAGATCTGTTGGCGCTCCAAAGAGTTCATTATTGAAGTAGTTCCCCCAGCGACCGATTGCTTGAGCTGCCAGAAG
>JBIJAB010000080.1:0-4646 GCA_044345975.1 Rhodoluna sp. | reverse complement strand
GTGTAAAACAAATCTGATTTTCTTTTCAGAAACAACAAACCCAGTGAAGATACCAGCTACCGGTGAAACCTTGATCCAGGTAGCGAAATTGAAGAACTGCATCGAGGTTGATTCTCTTCGTTTAACGAAAGAGATGGCGGCAAGAACAGTTAGGGCAAGGCTGAATACTTCCAATCTCCCAAGAGCTACGGGACCACAAAGAAATATCGCACCGATGAAAAACCAAGCAGCCTTTGAGTGTTGCATTTGCTTACCCCATCCAAGAAGGTAAGCGATAAGCAACATGTTTACGTTCACACAGAGTATGAACCAACCGGTCATGTAATCAGCAGGCCATATCCAACTTGCTAACCAAACCGGAATGTTTGCAATGTATGGATAAACCCAAGGCTCGTTGATACCTAGGATGAACCCGTTTTGGATACTTGTGGTTACCCAGGCTGAGTATGTGTATCTAACATCACCGTAAGGATCTCCGCTTGCTGTTCCTAGCCAAATCAATGTCAACTGAGCTAGAAGAGCAGCTGCGAGAATAAACCAAAACTTTGCCGGCAGAGCCCTGATGCGTGGCATAAGTGAAGTTAACAAAAGTGTTCTCCTAGAAATTGTCCCTTTCGCAAGTCTAGGCGTGAAGACTTAGAGCCTTGACTAGGCTGGGGCTATGACAAAGCTCTTTGAATCACTAACTATTCGTGGCAAAACTTCTAGAAACCGCATTTGGATAGCCCCAATGTGTCAGTACTCTTGCGAGAACAAGGATGGAATGCCATCCTCATGGCATGTTGTTCACCTAGGTTCAAGAGCCGTTGGTGGAGCAGGTCTTGTGATGTGTGAGGCAACGGCTGTGAGCCCTGAAGGAAGAATTAGTCCCTGGGATACCGGTATCTGGAACGATGAACAGGCTCAGGCTTGGAAAGAAGTTACTGACTTTATTAGAGAGCATGGTTCTCTATCGGCCATTCAGTTAGCCCACGCAGGACGTAAGGCAAGTAACTACAGATCTTGGTCAGGTCAAGGAGCAGTATCACTAGCAGATGGTGGTTGGGAGCCTGTTTCATCAACCAATGAAGCCTTCCCTGACTGCAACACTCCTCATGAACTAACTACCGAAGAGGTTTATGCATCTATTCAGGATTGGATTGATGCAGGTATTAGATCAGTGGCAGCTGGCTTCGATGTTCTAGAAATACACGCAGCCCACGGTTACCTTGTTCACCAGTTCCTTTCCCCTATTACTAACCAAAGAACAGATGAGTTTGGTGGCTCTCTAGAAAAGAGAGCTAAGTATTTGGTTGATATCGTAAGTGGCATAAGAAAAGCCGTCGGTGAAGATATTCCAATCATTGTTAGATTCTCAGCAACTGACTATCGCGATGACGGCTTTACTGTTTCAGATTGTGCTCAAGTCGCCAAACTCTGTGAAGCAGTTGGCGCCGATGTATTTGATATCTCAAGCGGTGGTCTAGTTCTAGGAGTGAAGATTCCTTTTGGTCCTGGCTATCAGGTTCCTATGGCTAACGATGTTGCAAATGAAGTTGATTCACCAGTAGCGGCAGTTGGACTGATTACAGATTCAAAGCAAGCTGAAGAAATCTTGCAGAGTACTGATGTTGAAATCGTCATGATTGGCAGACTCTCACTTAGAGATCCATACTGGCCACTTCGTGCAGCTCACGAACTAGGTGTTGAGGTTGACTACTGGCCTAACCAATACATCAGAGGAACTTATCCTGCTTAGTCACGTCTAGTGGCGTCTTGAACTTCACCAACAAGCTCTTCCAAGATATCTTCAAGGAATAGCAAACCGACTAGTTTGCCGTCGTCGTTGAAGTTAGCCATTAGGTGCTGCCTGTCTCTCTTCATAAGAGCAAGAGCATCCTCAAGTTCAACTGTTCCACCAATAGACTTCACGGTTCTGATTAACTTGCGTGGAACTGGCTGATCAGCTTCTTCTTCATCACTATCAATAACATCCTTGAGGTGAAGATATCCTTCAATCTCGCCAGCATCATCCAAGATGATGTATCGGCTGAATCCGTGCTTAGCTACAGCTTGTTCAATATCTCTCGGTGTGACATCTAACTTGAAAGTAATCAAGCTATCGATTGGAACAAGGATGTCTTGGACCTTCTTGTCAGTGAACTCAAAAGTGTTACCAATAGCTCCTGTGGCATCAACCAACACACCTTCGCGAGTTGAGTGCTCAACGATAGTTTCAACCTGATCTAGTGTGTATGCGCTGTTGGCTTCGTTGACTGGCTTGATACCCATCAAACGAAGAGCAAAGTTAGCAATACCGTTCAAGATTCCAACCACAGGCTTCAAAAACAGTGACAAACCATAAGCAATTGGAACAAGAACTAGTGCTGCACGCTCAGGAATAGAGAAGGCAATGTTCTTAGGAACCATCTCACCAATTAGAACGTGTAAGAAGGTAACTACCACTAGAGCAATGATGAATGAAGTAATGTATGCAGCATCTTCACTGAGCCCTAGTGATGAAAGTGGAGATTTCAATACCTTCTGGATGCTTGGCTCAACAACGATAAGAATCAGCAGAGCACAGATAGTGATACCAAGCTGACAGGTAGCAACAATAAGGCTTACGTTCTCCATGCCCTTGATGGTCAGCTGAGCTGGTCTTGAACCTGCTTCAGCTCTAGGTTCAATCTGAGCTCTTCTTGCAGAGAAGATAGCAAACTCTGAAGCTACAAAGAAAGCACTACCAACTAGTAGTCCTATGAAGGAAAGAAGTGCAACTAGTAGATCATTCATCTTTCTCTCCTTCCTGTGGAACAACTACATCTGGCACAAAGCGAATGCGATCCACTCGACGACCATCCATACGTTCAACCCTTAGCTTGCCGCCATCGATTTCAACTTCATCGCCAACTTCAGCAACGCGACCCAGTTGAGCCATTAGGTAACCAGCAACTGTTTCGTATGAACCATCTTCAGGAACCTTGACCGCTAACTTCTCCAATAACTCATCAGGACGATACATACCAGGGAAGGAATAAGACTTGTCTTTACCACCGGTGATTTCAACCTTGGCTCTATCGTGCTCATCGCCTAGTTCACCAACTAGTTCTTCAATGAGATCTTCGAGGGTAACAATTCCTGCGGTGCCACCATACTCATCAACGACAATGGCTAGCTGTAAACCATGAGATCTGAGCACACCCATTAGCTTCTCGAGTGACATGGTCTCAGGAACTCTGAACGGTTCAACCATCAAAGCGGTAGCTGGAACAATGCCGCGTTTTTCTCTAGGCACTGATGCCGCTGCCTTAACGTGAACAATTCCATCGACATCATCTGTAGAGCCAGTAAAGACTGGGAATCTTGAGAATCCTGTGGTGTGAGAAAGAGCAATAACATCTTGAACAGTTGCTGAAGCATCCAGCGAAGTCAACTTAGTTCTAGGAGTCATTACTTCTGCTGCAGTTAGTTGAGATAACTCAAGAGTCTTAGAGATAAGGTCAGCAGTTCTCTGCTCAAGAGCACCTAGGCTTGCTGATCTTTGAACCAACGAGCTAAGTTCCTCAGCCGTTCTTGAAGAACTTAGTTCTTCCTTAGGCTCAATGCCCATTGCTTTAATCATTTTGTTTCCAGTTGTATTTAGAGCCCAGACCAACCAGCTAAAGATAAAGGTGAAAGCCAACTGAAAACGAACAACGATCTTGTTTACCTGAAGTGGCAAAGCAATAGCGGCGTTCTTAGGAATCAGCTCGCCAATCAGGAACGAGAAGACTGTTGCTGAAGTTAGAGAGATACCGATAGAGATAGCCTCAACTGTGCCTGGTTCTAGATCAAACCCTGCAAGTGAGGGCTCGATGATTTTGGCAAGCGATGGCTCAGCCAAGAAACCGGTGAGCATGGTGGTCACGGTAATACCGATTTGAGCACTTGATAGATGTGTGCTGGAACGCTTTAGAGCCTTGATGGTAGGAGCTAGTCCTCGCTCACCCTGATCTTGACGTTTCTCAAGCTCTGATCTTTCGAGGTTGATTAGGGAGAACTCGCTGGCAACAAAGAAACCTGTGCCGATAGTGAGGAGAATCCCCAGTCCAAGTAAATACCACTCGGTCATAGGGGCAACGCTTCAGTTAAAGAAGGAAAGGGGTCGTAGTCCATAGCCCTTTAAGCATACAAGACACTCAAGAACCTTATCCAGATGGGGATAACCCTGAATATCCGACCTTTACAGGCTTGGTAGGCTTGGAAGGCATTGTTTACGTGAAAGTAAGAGGTGATCCGTTGTCCAACGACAACTCACAATCTGGACAAGAATTCGGCGCTAACGAGTGGCTTGTAGATGAAATGTATAGCCAATGGCTAGCCAACCCAGATTCAATCGACAAAGAATGGCAACCGATCCTCGAGCGTTACCACCAGCTCAAGCAGGGTAACCAGCAGGCAGCACCGGTAACCCCGATGACTTCTGCACCAGTCGCACCTATTACTCCTCAGACTCCTTCAACTAACACCGGCTCTCTTCCACTAGTTGCTAAGACAACTCGTGTTGAACCTCAAGCTCAACCTATCCCTGCTCAAGCCCCAGTAGTTGATGCAGCTGACACAGACGAAGATGCTGAAGACCAAATCAACATCCTTAAGGGTATGTCTAAGACCTTGGCTGCGAA
>JBIJAB010000079.1:0-4693 GCA_044345975.1 Rhodoluna sp. | reverse complement strand
TGGAGAGCAGAAAGACCACAAAAGGGTAGATACCGTCAGTTTGTGCAGTGCGATATTGACATCATTGGTGATGACTCTGTTCTTGCTGAGATTGAACTACTAAATGCTTCTCTTGCTGCTTTAGATGCTCTTGGTTTATCTAAGGCAGTAATAAGAGTGAATCATCGAGAACTGCTTCTTTCTTTACTTGATTCTTTTGGCGTGAAAGAAGCAGACAGATCTTCTGCTCTTATTACCTTGGACAAGTTAGACAAGATTGAAATTACAGGAGTTGTTACTGAACTACGTGAGCGTCTAGGGGATGAGGTTGCTGATAAAGCTAATGCTTGGCTACTAGCTGCTGATCTAACCGTTCCTTCAGTTCTTGCTCCTTTGTTCTCTGCGGTTGATGCAGGACGTTTACGCTTTGATCCAACTCTTGTTAGAGGTATGGGTTATTACACCGGAACCATCTTTGAGATTGAGATGCCAGGTGAAGGTTCTGCTATTGGTGGCGGTGGTCGCTATGACGGCATGGTTGGTAAGTGGCTAGGAACAGATGTTCCAGCAGTTGGTATTTCTATTGGCTTTGAAAGAGTCGTAGACCTAGTTGAAACTACTGCCCCTACTAATGGAGTGCTACTAGTCCTTGAAGACTCAAGTGTCGAGTGCATAAAGAATGCAGTTAGGTTCCAGAAGGAACTAATTGCGGAAGGTAAGTCAGTTCGTCTTGAACTAAAGCCAAAGAAGCTCAACATCCTGCTAGATAGCATGCTTGAGGCTGGTTTTAGCCAGTTTGCCCTTGTGTCGGCAAGCATCGAAGTACTGGATCTAAAAAATATCCTCTGATTAAGGAATAGGCTTATCGGAACCATGTTCCTATTCTGGAAAGGCAGGTTGCTATGCAAAATCCTTGGCTAAAGTACGACTATAAAAAGTTGAGTACAGTTCACCCTCTCGATCAAGACTTGTTTGACAAAGTCAACGAGAGATTAAGGCGACGTGGCAGCGACTACGTACTCTCAAACAAAAACGTTGCTTTGCCTTATTTTGGAAACCCAGACGCTAACTTGGTTCTTCTATATGCAAACCCTGGTCTTGATCCAAAACAAACCAAGAAAGAAGAAACTCCTGGTTTAGTTGAATTGTTTGACCTTGCCAGAAAACACAAACTCAAAGGCAGTGAGGCGTTCGTATTTCTAAGAGAAGAATTTGAGGACACACCTGGGTTCATTTGGTGGGAGAAAACCCTAAAGTTTGTTTTCAAAAGATTTTCAGAACCTCATTCACGCGAGCGTGCTTTGAGAAATATTTTCAGTGCTGAAATTCACCCATATAAAAGCGTGAAGTACGGAGCTCTGACCAAGAAGGAAGGAAGTTTTCCCTCTAGCGAATACACCTATCACCTTGTCCAAAGAGCCATAGACAGAGGTGCAGTTATTCTTATCGCAAGAGCCAAAAACGAATGGTTCCAAGCAGTACCTGCCCTTACCACCTACGACAATGTCATTTATTTGAGTAGTGCTCAGCAGTCTGCGATTTCCCCAAACAATGCCATAGACAAAATCCGAGGCTATGAAATGGAAAAGGCAAAAAACTTTGCATGGCAGCTAATCACCAAGGAAGCTCTTATCAGAGAGCCTGGTTCAAAGGTCGAAAAACCCTTCTAAACCTGTGATTTTAGACGTTTCTTCGGTTATTGGAAAATGCAACTGTGCTTGATGTTAGTGCTATTAGGAACTAGTAAAACGCTAAACTTGTATTAATTCGTTGTCGATCTGCCCCCCCAAAAACTTAGGAGAACCATGTCCATCATTGATGCTGTAGGAGCAAGAGAAATCCTTGACTCAAGAGGTAACCCAACTATTGAGGTTGAAGTTCTACTTACAGATGGATCATTTGGTAGAGCAGCTGTTCCATCAGGTGCTTCTACCGGTGCTTTTGAAGCTCACGAATCTCGTGATGGCGATAAGAAGCGTTACATGGGTAAAGGTGTTCTAAATGCAGTGAAGGCTGTTGTTGATGAGATTGGTCACGATGAGACTGGTCTGATTGACTTTGATTCACTAGATCAGAGACTTGTTGATGCTGCTCTAATCCGTATGGATGGAACTGCAACTAAGTCAAAGCTTGGAGCTAACGCAATCCTTGGTGTTTCACTGGCTAACGCTCGTGCAGCTGCTGAGTCAACTGGTCAGCCGCTATACCGTTACCTAGGTGGACCTAACGCTTACACACTTCCTGTTCCACTAATGAACATCATCAACGGTGGATCTCACGCTGACAACGGTGTTGACATTCAAGAGTTCATGATTGTTCCAATTGGTTTTGATTCATTCTCAGAAGCACTTCGTGCTGGTACTGAGGTTTACCACTCACTGAAGGCGCTACTGAACTCAAAGAACCTAGCAACCGGTCTTGGTGATGAAGGTGGCTTTGCTCCTGATCTACCAACTAACCGTGCAGCTCTAGAACTAATCTCTGAAGCTATCAATGGTTCAGGTTATGTTCTAGGTAAGCACTTCGGTCTAGCTCTAGATGTTGCTGCAACTGAGTTCTATGACGAGAAGACTGAGAAATACAAGTTTGAAGGTAAAGAACTAACTCGTGAAGAAATGATTTCTTACTACGAAACTCTTGTTGCTGACTTCCCACTAGTTTCCATTGAAGATCCTCTAGCTGAAGATGACTGGGCTGGTTGGACAAAGATTACAGCTGCTCTTGGTAACAAGGTTCAGCTTGTTGGCGATGACTTATATGTAACTAACCCTGCTCGTTTGCAGAAGGGTATTGATGAGCTGGCTGGTAACGCCATCTTGGTGAAGGTTAACCAGATTGGAACTCTAACTGAGACTCTAGATGCAGTATCACTTGCTCAGCGTTCAGGCATGAAGGCAATCATCTCTCACCGTTCAGGTGAAACAGAAGACACCTTTATTGCTGACCTTGCTGTTGCTACAAACGCTGGACAGATCAAGACCGGTGCTCCTGCTAGAAGTGAAAGAGTCGCTAAATACAACCAGCTACTTCGCATTGAAGAAGAACTAGCTGATGCTGCTTACTACCCAGGTGCAGCTGCTTTTCCTCGTTACAAGGCCTAAGTAAACAATGGCAACTAGGAATCCAAACAGGAAGGTCAATGTTAGAGCATCGGCTCAAACAAAGGTTGGCTCTGTCAGGCAAAGAGTTTCCAATCGATTCTCTTGGACTCCTTCAACTTTTATAACCATCGTGCTAGTTGTATTTGGGGTGAGCTATATCGGACCTAGATTGAGTGATTACTTTGTGATGCAGACACAGATTGCTCAACTTGAAGCCAAGCTAGATGAAGCAAAGAAGAACCTAGAGAACATCACTGAAGAAAAGAAGCGCTGGGATGACCCGGTATACATCAGAGCTCAAGCTAGAGACAGATTGTTCTATGTTGTTCCAGGTGAAATCAGCTACCTAGTTCTAGATGCCGATGGACTAAACCTTTCTGACACCAGTGGAACTGTTGGAGCATTACTTGCTCAAAAGAAGAACAGTTCAGACTTCTCACAAACTATTGGCACAACCAAGAAAGACTGGGCCAAAGGCCTAGTTCAATCGGTCATTAGAGCAGGTCTAGATCAACCAGTTTCCGAACCCAAATCTTCAGCAAGTAACTAATGCCAATAACCAAAGCGACCGATGCCGATCTATTGGAAATGCAGGCTCAACTAGGTCGACCTATGCGAGATGTCTTAGGTATTGCAGCTAGATGTGTTTGTGGGAAACCTATGGTTGTACAGACCTCACCAAGGCTTTCTCACGGTGAGCCTTTCCCTACCTTTTACTACCTAACCCACCCTGCTACCTCAGCAGCCCTTAGTGGTTTAGAAGCAGAAGGCTTTATGGTTACTCTGCAGGGTCGCTTAGCCGAAGAACCTGAGCTAGCCGAGAACTATCTAAAGGCTCATGAGGATTACATTGCTGAGCGTGAGGCTATCGAATTCGTTGAGGAACTTGCTGGGATTAGTGCTGGGGGAATGCCTACCAGAGTCAAGTGTTTGCATGCTCTGGCAGCTCATTCCTTGGCTAAAGGGCCAGGATTCAACGTTATTGGTGATTTAGGGCTAGAAGCTGCTGGCTTTGATGCCAACAAGTGCAGATGTAAGGTTTCAACCCAGTAAAATCAAAGGAGCGCACAGTTGCTCTCACAAAAAGATAAAAAACTTAGGAAATACCAGCATGCAAAAAATCTTGATCATTGGTGGCGGTTACGCCGGTTTCTACACAGCATTCAAACTAGAGAAACTCCTAGGTAAAGGTGAAGCAGAGGTCACCTTAGTTGACCCACTTCCATATATGACTTATCAGCCGTTCCTGCCAGAAGTTGTTGCAGGTTCGATTGAGGCTAGACACACAGTTGTCTCACACAGAAGACATCTTCCAAAGACCAACATCATCAACGGCACCATGATTGACGTTGATCATGCCAACAAGGTTGCCACCTTGGTTCTTCCAGGTATTGGTGAAACAAAGCAGTCATACGATCACATAGTTATGACAGCAGGAGCTGTTTCAAGAACTTTCCCTATTCCAGGTGTTGCTGAGCACGCTATTGGTCTAAAGACTGTTGAAGAAGCAGTTGAGATTCGTAACACCATTCTTACTAACTTCGATAAGGCAGCTAACCTGCCAGAAGGTCCAGCAAGAGACAGACTATTGACCTTCATAGTTGTTGGTGGAG
>JBIJAB010000078.1:0-4719 GCA_044345975.1 Rhodoluna sp. | reverse complement strand
ACTAGAGAGTCTCCTGCAACAGGAACGAACTCGCTTGACTTAGATGGGTTAAGAACAACACCGGTTGAACCTTCAGCACCTTGACCAGAACCTAAGCGATAACCAATTGCAGATTCACCGTGGTTACGAGCAACAGCAACTAGTTCAGCGAATGAAACTGACTTACCTAGCTTGGCGTATTCACTGATATCTCTAACATTTAGAGTTGCACCTTCAGCATCGAAGAGGTCTTCGAATACTGGAGCAAGTGCTGGGTTCTCACTGATCTGAGCAATCAGAAGAGCAGCTAGAGAGTCGCTAACAACTAGATCATCAACTGCTGCAACTCTTGCAAGCTCTGACTTTCTTGAGTCAAGAATTTCAGCAACTAGACGGGTTGGCTCAACACCGTTACCCTCAGCTGCAAACAACTGGTTCATCTGCAGCATAGTCAACATTGTTTGAGCATCTGCTTCACTCTGACTAATTGCATTACGGTAACCAAGGACGATAACTTCGTTGAATTTCTTGCCCTTAGCTTGCGCGATTAGATCGTCAACATCACCTGAAACGCTTGCGAAGGTAATCTTAACAGTTCCAAACTTTAGGTTCTTTAGTTCTTCTTCTGCCACGTATCTTGACTGAGCAACAATGTGAACAGTTGAACCCTTAGGTAGGAAGCCAGCTAGTTCGTTAAGAACTGTGCGACCCATTGAAGACCAACCAATGATTAGTAGGTGCTCTGCTGGGTCCTTCTTCTTATCAACAACAGTTACCTTCTTCTTTGAAATGTCTTCACGAACACCTGTGTATATAACCTTGTCATCATCTTCAGCAATGGCAATAACCTTCATACCTGGCTTGATCTTGGTGTTCTGCGAAGGGTTAACCTGAGCTGTTCCATCAACTGCCAGAAGACCAATAACAGATGCTTCGTTGAAAGCTAGAAGTGCATCTGCATATGTCTTACCGTGCAGAGCTGGAACATCAGCGAAGTAAATCTCATCGCCATCGAAATCTAGAAGATCTAGGACAACAGCTGCTAGACCTGGACGACGAGATGCCTGGGCTGTAACACGAGCAATGATCTCTTGTGATCTAACAGTTATGACTTGACCTTGAGTCGCAACAGTTAGAGCTTCACCTGTGTTTGCATCATCAATTTCAGTAATGATCTTGATATCGGTGTTTGGGTTCACTGCCTTGATTGCAAGAACAGCGCTAACAACGTTGGCGTCTCCAGCTTCATCGCTATCAAGAACAATGATTGACTTTGCGTTAGCAATGTTTGTTCTCTTTAGATCTTCTGGGTTAGTAACATCACCAGTTCTGGTCACAACTTTTAGTTTGCCTAGATCTTTTGCACGAGCATCAATTTCGCTCTCCATGAAATCACGTGTGTGAGAAGAGAAGATAACTACGTTTGACTTCTTGATGTTTTCGTTAGCAATAGCTAGCTCTTTCAAGATTGGGTAGATACGGTTTGACCAACCCAAGATAAGGGTGTGGTTGTTTACGATGATTGGGCTCTTACCCTTACGTAGTTTTTCAAATGTTCTTTGAATCGCACCAACGATGAAACCTGTTACAGCTCCACCGAGAGCAACTGTACAAACCCAAGTTAGGAAGCTAAGAATACGTTCTGCCCAAGTGGCTTCTGCACCTCTACCAAACAGAGTTGCGAAGGACTGCCAGAAGGTTTCGAACTCGAAAACCACCTGAACATCTGGACGAGTGATGAAAGGTAGTGCAAACAGAAGTGCTCTGATGAATACCAGCAAGATGCTGAAGATGATCATCAGTACCAGCATCCAGGTTACGAACATGCCGCTCTTGGCAATTGAGTTATCGAAGCTGTACTTGAGCTTCGCTCCAATGCTTGGCTTAGTGATGGTTGGCTTTACTGGTTCGCCCTGTGAGCCTTGGCCGTATGAGCGTTCTTCTGTTTTGTTGGTCATAGTGCCCAATATTAGCGAATCAGTGCCTAATTGCGGTGGTAGATGTTCGCCTGAGGGAATCTCTTAGGAACGTCTCCAAAGCACAACAGAAGTGGATCTCTTAGGCCTTCTACCCGATGGGATGCTCACGGTTCCAGCATCACCAACCGCAAAGACTCTAGCCCCAGGTTGCTTCTGGGATAGCTCCTCAACCAGCTTTTCAAGTTCGATTACTCGCAGTTTCATGTCAACAACGTAGTTTTCGAGATCAAGAATTCTCTTGATGGCTACTAGCGATACCCCTTCGCTCGAAAGCTTGGCAACCTCAGCCAATTGGCTTACGTTGCGAAGGGTATATCTCCTTGATTGCCCAATAGTTCTAGAAGGTCTAACCAGCCCCATGCGGTCATACTGTCTTAGGGTCTGAGGGTGCATTCTGGCTAGTTCAGCAGCAGCAGCAATAGTCAGAATGGGTGCATCTGGATCGATGTGGTTCATTAGAGTAGCCCCGCTTTATTCAAAAGGTCCGCACGAGGATCTTCCTTAGGAAGTAATTCATCAAACTCTGAAAGAGCTTTAGCCGCCTTATCCGAGATGTGTGAAGGAACAAGAACCTCGACGCTGGCTAGTAAATCACCAATACCTTTAGCTGTTGTTACACCTTTACCCTTAACGCGAAGAACTCTTCCGTTAGGGGTGTTCGGAGCAACCTTTAGCTTTACCGGATCGCCACCAAGGGTTGGCACGGAAATAGTTGCACCTAAGACTGCTTCAGCGAAAGTAACTGGAACAGTTAAACGTAAGTTGTTTCCGTCACGACTAAAAACTGGGTGAGGTTTAACTGTGATGGTGATTACTAAATCACCATTTGGTCCACCATTAGGTGAAGCAGCACCCTTGCCGCGAAGTTTGATCTTCTGACCATCCAAAACACCAGCGGGTATTTTTGCATTGATGGTATCCATGCCTGCGTAATTCAACTTAATGGTTGTTCCATTAACTGCATCAATGAATGGAAGTTCGGTAGTTGCAGAAAGATCTTGACCAGGCATTGGTCCACCGAAGCCACCAAAGCCTCGACCACCACCACCAAAAAGATTTGCAAAGACATCTTCGAAGCCAGCACTTGATTGACCTTGGCCACCGGGTGCTGTGAATCTAGCACCGCCACCCATTGCTCTGAACTGATCGTATTCTTTGCGCTGATCTTTATCAGAGAGAACAGAATAAGCTTCTGAGATTTCTTTGAACTTAGCTTCTGATTTGGCATCACCTGGATTTGAATCAGGGTGATATTTTCTAGCGAGCTTTCTATAAATCTTCTTTAGATCTGCTTCAGATACATCTTTAGCGACGCCAAGAACTTTATAGAAGTCCTTCTCTAACCAATCTTGACTTGCCATACTTATCTACTTCGATTCAGGAATAAAAACTGCAACCATAGCTGGACGAATAAGACGATCACCTAGTTTGTATCCAGGAGAGATTACATCTGCAATAACATTCTCACTCACATCTGCTGATGGAGTTTGAACGAGAGCATTGTGTAATTCAGGATCAAACTTCTCGCCCTTTGCACCAAACACTTCAAGACCGAACTTGTCGCCACCATTACGCAGTTTGTTTAGAACTGCAGCAAACGGTGAGCCTTCAAGATCACCGTGAGCTTCAGCTAATGAAAGATCATCGAATGCAGGTAGGAATGCTCTGATTACTTCAGCGATAGCAGCGTTGCGAGCAACATCTCTGTCTCTTTCAACACGAGTCTTGAAGTTCACAAACTCTGCTTGAAGTCTCTGCAGGTCAGCTAGAAGCTCTGCTTCTTTGCTGATAGGCCCGGTTTCTTCAACCAAATCTTGTAATTCAGCGTCGATTGGATCAAGAGGAGTGTTGTGCTCGGGTGAGTCGGGACCCTTAGATCCCGACTCAAACTCTTCCGACATTATTTCTTCTCTTCTTCTTCGACGACTTCAGCGTCGACCACATCTTCAGTTGAAGGTGCGTCCTGCTCTGCTTCTTGTGACGCAGCAGCATAGATAGCTTCGCCCAACTTAGTCTGTGATTCAGTTAGCTTCTCAAGAGCTGACTTCACTGCATCGAAGTCTTCTCCTGCAAGAGCAGTCTTTAGAGCGTCAACGTCTGCCTGAACATCTGTCTTCACTTCTTCAGATAGCTTCTGGTCGTTGTCCTTGATCAACTTCTCGATCTGGTAAACCATCTGCTCACCTTGGTTGCGGGTGTCTGCTTCTTCGCGACGCTTCTTATCTTCAGCTGCGTGCTCTTCAGCATCTTTAACCATGCGCTCGATGTCTTCCTTAGAAAGAGAAGAACCACCTGTGATAGTCATTGACTGTTCCTTGTTGGTTCCCTTGTCCTTAGCAGAAACGTGCACAATACCGTTAGCATCGATGTCAAATGTAACTTCGATCTGAGGTAGTCCACGAGGTGCTGGGGCAATACCGGTTAGTTCAAAGTTTCCAAGTGACTTGTTGTCTCTAGTGAAATCTCTTTCACCTTGGTAAACCTGAATGCTAACTGCAGGTTGGTTGTCATCAGCTGTTGTGAAAACTTCTGATCTCTTTGTTGGGATTGCAGTGTTACGTTCGATCAACTTAGTCATGATGCCACCCTTGGTTTCGATACCAAGAGATAGTGGAGTCACGTCAATCAACAGAACATCTTTACGCTCACCCTTTAGAACACCAGCCTGAAGTGATGCACCAACTGCAACTACCTCATCAGGGTTCACACCCTTGTTAGCTTCTCTACCACCGGTAAGAGTCTTAACAAGTTCTGCTACCTG
>JBIJAB010000077.1:0-4742 GCA_044345975.1 Rhodoluna sp. | reverse complement strand
AGGAACTGACAGAGTTCCATAAACATCTTTATCTAGAGCCTGGACAGGAGCTTCACTAGGTAGCAGTCTTCCCTCAAATGGCATGAAGGCTTGAACGGTCAATAGTTTCTTGACCCCAGCCAAAGCTAACTTGGCTTCCTGCTCACCCTTGATGAAACCAGCGGCAACAAAGAGTTCGGCTTTCAAGGTGTTGGCTGGAAGAACAATCCAGTAGCCCTTGTCGCCGTTTAGTTGAATTCGATCAGCAACTAGGAATGCTCTCGCTGGATTAAGGGTTAGTTCGGTTTGGACTTTAGTTAGAACCGTCTCTTCGCCTTCAAGTGATGTTTCATTGAACGTGAAAGGGGCATTAGGTTCTGTGACACTATCCAGGTCAACTACTTTTACCTTTGACCAGGTGTCGCTTGTTACATCTTCAACGAAAGTTCTACTGATCTGCCATTGAGCCATCAGAGCAAAAACAACTGCCAACATTAGGCAGAAAAATAAGGCTGCTATCCATCTAGCGGTTAGAGCAAGTTTGAGCATAGATTATGCGCCGTATGGAGCTACTACTGTGTCTACTCTTTGGAATTCTTTTAGGTCAGAGTATCCAGTGGTTGCCATTGCCTTACGAAGAGCACCCATCAAGTTCGTTGAGCCATCTGCTGAAGTTGATGGACCCTGAAGAATCTGCTCTAGGGAGCCAACGGTTCCTACCTTGACTCGTTCACCTCTAGGGAGTTCTGGGTTGTGAGCTTCTGCTCCCCAGTGCCAGCCCTGACCAGGGGCTTCATCAGCCTTAGCAAGAACTGAGCCAAGCATCACTGCATCAGCGCCACAAGCAATCGCCTTGACGATATCTCCTGAGGTTCCGAGACCTCCATCAGCGATCACGTGCACGTAACGGCCACCTGATTCATCCATGTAATCTCTTCTCGCTCCTGCAACATCAGCAACTGCGGTTGCCATAGGTGCATGAATACCTAGAACCTTACGAGTGGTAGAGGCAGCTCCACCACCGAAACCTACTAATACACCAGCAGCACCAGTTCTCATTAGGTGCAGAGCAGCAGTATAGGTAGCAGCTCCACCAACGATGACAGGAACATCTAGTTCATAGATGAACTCTTTGAGGTTTAGAGCTTCTTGGGTCTTTGAAACGTGCTCTGCTGAAACTGTTGTGCCACGAATAACGAACAGATCAACACCAGCCGAGATAACCGCCTTAGCAAACTCTTTAGTCTTCTGTGGAGAAAGAGCACCTGCAACAGTGACTCCAGACTTACGAATGTAAGCAAGTCTTTCCTTGATTAGTTCTGGCTTTATTTCTTCCGAATACATCTTCTGCATCGCAACAGTTGCTTCAGCTGGAGATAACTTCGCGATCTCTGCTAGTTGCTTAGTTGGGTCTTCGTATCTAGTCCATAGACCTTCAAGATCTAGAACACCAAGACCACCTAGCTTGCCGATAGCGATAGCAGTATCAGGAGATACCACTGAGTCCATGGGAGCTGCTAAAACAGGGAGTTGAAAACTATATGCATCGATGTTCCATGCTGTAGAGACATCTCTAGGGTCACGGGTTCTTCTTGAAGGAACGATCGCAATATCGTCAAATGCCCAGCTGCGGTTACCGCGCTTACCGCGACCAATCTCTATTTCACTCATTTTGATTTCCTAGCGGTTGTTGTAATTTGGCGCTTCGACGGTCATTTGAATGTCGTGCGGGTGGCTTTCTCTAAGCCCTGCTGGAGTGATTCTTACGAACTTACCCTTGGCTTGTAGTTCTTCAACGGTAGCCGCCCCAACATATCCCATGGCGGCTCTAAGGCCGCCAATTAGTTGATGAGCAACGGTACCAACGGTGCCACGGTAAGGAACTCTTCCTTCAATACCTTCAGGAACAAGCTTGTCTTCACGAAGCACATCGTCCTGGAAGTAACGGTCTTTTGAGTAGCTCTTAGCTTCGCCACGTGACTGCATAGCACCAAGTGAACCCATACCTCTATAGGTCTTGAACTGTTTGCCACCAACGAAAGTGATATCTCCCGGTGCTTCATCGGTACCAGCCAGAAGAGAACCAATCATGACTGCGTTAGCTCCTGCTACCAGTGCCTTAGGAATATCTCCTGAGAACTGCAAACCACCATCAGCGATAACTGGAACACCAAACGGCTTACAAGCCAAACTTGCTTCATAAACTGCAGTGATCTGAGGAACACCAACACCTGCGATTACTCGAGTAGTGCAAATAGAACCTGGCCCTACTCCTACCTTCACACCATCTGCTCCAGCTTCAACAAGTGCAGCCGCACCTTCACGAGTTGCTACGTTTCCACCAATCACATCAACATGCTTTGCAACTGGTTCTGCCTTTAGTTTTGCAACCATGTCTAGAACTGCAGTGTTGTGTCCGTGAGCAGTATCAACAACAAGGATGTCAACACCTGCATCGACAAGAGCCATGGCTCTTTCCCAACCTTGATCACCAACACCAACTGCTGCTGCAACTAGCAAACGACCTTTAGAGTCTTTGCTGGCAAGAGGATACTTTTCACTCTTATCAAAGTCTTTGATTGTGATTAGACCTTTTAGTTTTCCACTTGGATCAACTAGTGGAAGTTTTTCAATTCTGTGCTGAGCAAAAATTGCAATTGCTGCCTCAGGTGAAACTCCAACCGGAGCTGTGACCAAAGGCATCGGAGTCATTACATCTTTAACCAAAGTTGTTGTCTTTTGAACTTCATTTACAAAACGCATATCTCTGTTGGTAACAATTCCAACTAGAGTTCCATCTTCATCGATAACAGGAAGGCCTGAAACTCGATATGTTGCACAAACAGAATCAACTTCTTGCAAGGTTGCTAACTGGTGGGTGGTAACTGGATGAGTAATCATTCCAGCTTCTGATCTTTTGACTAGATCAACCTGAGTTGCCTGCTGGTCAATAGAAAGGTTTCTATGCAAAACACCAAGACCACCCTGTCTTGCGATAGCGATAGCTAGCCTTGCCTCAGTGACAGTGTCCATAGCTGAGGACAGCAAAGGGATGTTGATAGATAGTCTCTTGGTTACCTGGGTCTTGGTAGAGACCTGGCTAGGCACAACATCAGACTGGCCAGGCATAAGCAATACATCGTCATAAGTCAGACCAGTAAAGCCAAAAGGGTCATTTTGAGTCATTTTCAACCTGTCAGGAGTTTAGATTAGCCAATTCTACCCTGCCTGCTGCCCACTTGTTTAGGGTCAATTTGGGCTGAACAAAGACACCTGCGAGAAAGTCCCTGAACTTGAGTAACGAAAAACCGAATACTGAGATTGGTCTAAGAATCCGCTCCTCTCAAACAGCCCTTTACCGTCGATCTGAGTCCTCGAAATAGCAGACCTAAGACTCTCAGGGCTATCGTTTTTATCCCTTAGGCGGGCTTCAACGGCTATTTTGACCGCATCATAAGTTCTTTGTGCAAGACCAACAAATGTCGCAGCTCTAGGGCCTTGAAGGCTCCCATTTCCCAATAATTGAGCCAAATCAGCCCTGAATTGGGACTGAACCTCAGTTCTAGGGTTTATCGCCTCAGTTCCGTTTAGAGCCTTAGCGAAGGGGTAGGCGGAGTAATCGGCAAGGTTGCTGGGCACCAGATAAACCCTTGGCACAGACTCAACCCAGTCAGCCATAGATTTTAGAAAAGGCAAGGATTCCTCCATGCTGAGTAAAACCAGTGCATCAGGTTTAGTCCGAGCAATGGCTTTTGTGTCTTTGATGGCTAAGGTCTGAACTCTAATTCCATTCATGGCTAAACCAAAAGCCAACGATCTCATCTGGGCTCGGCTCTGCGGCAAAGAGCCCGAAACTATAACCACTTGCTTTGGCTCAGGTTTGGAAACTAATCTAACCAAAGCAAAAGAATCCTGGCTAGGGCTAGTTGCCAATCTAAAAAGCCAGGGCTTAGCTGTTTTCTCACCAAGTTCATCTTCGAGAGATGAAGGTGCAATCATCGGAACTAGCGACTTAGCCGTACTTTCAACTAATGCCTTCGTTGATTCTGACTCAACTGGAGTGATGATCACATCACTCTCAAAAGCCTTGAGTCGAGACAACGCTCTGGATCTGTCCTGATCAGATGTGCCAACATCGAAATAGCCAATAGCTATCTTGGTCTGTCGATCAGATAAATCGCGAACTGCGAGTCTCACTGCAGCTCTTTGAAACTGCCCGACAAATCCAAGACTGCCGCTGTCGGACACTAAGACACCAACCTTGATTCCAGGAGCTAGAGGTTTCGCATTTCCTATTGAAACCAAAAAGATTCCGCCGATACCAATCAGTGCTATAACTGCGATGTTTCTAACTTTTCTCATCTAAGGAGAATAAGGAAAACTACAAGTTCTGTTTTTAGTTTTCAACAGGTAAAGAAAAACGGGCCGACTAAATTAGCCGGCCCGTTTCTATAGAACTAGTTACTCTTTGGTTCCGTTGATGCTGGCGCTAACAACAGCGTTTGCAGACATGTTCCACTTGTCGAGAAGAGCCTGGTACTGTCCGTCATCGATTAGTGACTGAAGAGCTGCCTGGATTGCATCGCGAAGTTCAGTGTCCTTCTTCAATACAGCGATACCAACGAAGCCTGCGTCGTATCCGTTAGGAGCATCTGGGTCGTTGACTACATCGAAGTACTCGCCGTTACCAGCTTTAGCTGCTGCGTCCTGAGCTACGAATGAGTCCATCATTACTGCATCGCCCTGGCCTGCACGAAGTGCAT
>JBIJAB010000009.1:0-17086 GCA_044345975.1 Rhodoluna sp. | reverse complement strand
CAGGAGCAGGGTTCATCACTGGTGAGACAGAAAGATCCAAAGCATCCAGCTCTTCTGTTGAAGCAAGAGCAACAACAAGGTGAGGGTTGCCTACGTTTATGCCTTGAGCAGGTCGAGCAACATCTATACCTCTAGCTGAGACAAGAACTTCTTGGGTATCTGGCTTCCAACGACCCATGTCGACAGCAAATCCAGCCTTGTTCTTCTGAATATCTCTAACACCTGCTCTAGTTCCTATGTGTAGGACTTGACCTTCTGGAAGATCCACTAGACCTTTTTCAGTTAGGAAACGAGCAAAGACTCTAACTCCATTGCCACACATCTCAGCCACCGAACCATCAGCATTTCTATAGTCCATAAACCAATAAGCCGTAGGCTCTTCCGCAAGCGTTGCTGAACCTTCTGGAATCAGGTGCGATGGAACAATTCGAATGAGCCCATCTGCTCCAACACCGAAGTGTCTATCGCAAATACTTGCAACTTGTGCAGGCGAAATATCCAAAGTGCCATCACTATCAAGGATTAGGACGAAGTCATTGCCTGTTCCCTGGCCTTTGGTGAATTTCACTTTGCTCATAAGGATTAGCCTACTTTCCCTGGTTCGGAAGATTAGATGAAACAAGGTTCATGACCTCTGTCAATAAATCCTCTGACTGGTAGTCAAACCAGTTGATTCTTGGATCACGCCTGAACCACGACATTTGCCTGCGTGCATAGCGCTGAGTTAGCAAAATCGTGTCAGCAATGGCCTCTTCTTCCGTAAGACGTCCATCAATGGTTGCCAGAGCTTGCGAGTAACCAATAGCCTGGCTTGCTGTTTTGGAATCACGAATACCGAAATCAATCAGACCCCTAACCTCTTCAACCAAACCCGAAGCAAACATTGTTCGCACTCGATCAGCAAGTCTTTCAACTAAATGTTCTCTAGCTGAATTCAACCCGATTTCTAGAACAGGTAGGAATGACTCGAACTGATCAGGTAGTGATGCCGCAAATGGCTCGCCTGTAATCATTACAATCTCTAATGCTCGAACCGTACGTCTACCGTTTTGTGGCTCAATACGACTAGCCGCTGTTTCATCAAGAAGCTCAAGCCTCTTATGCATGGCTAAAGGTCCTAACTCAATTAGGTCTTGCTCAAGCTTTGCACGAAGAGCTTCGTCTCGACCTGGGAATTCGAAGGTGTTAATGAGAGCAGCGATGTAAAGCATTGACCCACCAACAACAATCGGGAGGATCCCTTGTTCAATTAGTTCTGCGATTACCTTACGAGCTTCGATTTGATATCTTGCTGCCGTATTCTCTTCAGCAATATCTAGCCAATCCAACATGTGATGTTTGATTCCTGCTCGTTCGCCTAGCGGCACCTTTGCCGTTCCTATGTCCATACCCCTGTAGAACTGCATGGAATCGGCATTAACGATTTCTGCCTTGATTCCCCGCTTGGCTAGTTCTAACGCAACTTGAATGCCGAGGTTGCTCTTGCCTGATCCTGTAGGACCAACAATGCAGAGAAGCTCTGGGGCAGGCGAAGTAGTCATTGGCTACTGATTGACTTTGACATCAACGTTCAGACCAATGGTGCCCTTCTTAGGAGTAACTGGAGCAGTTGGGACACCGCAGCTCTCTACTTGAGCTCGATCGTATGCATCACCTGCAATAGTTCTTCTAACTTCTGGATTAGCACCAGTATCAGCGATTAGGAAATAAGGTTTAGCGTCAACAACAGTAGCCCAAACCAAATCGCCCGGTCTAGGTTCTTCCAAGCCTTCTGGCCAATCGATGTGAACAAGACGAGAATCTCTGGCTCTACCTGTTAGTCGATTAGTTCGGTCGTCTTTGCGACCCTCATTGTTACCGATTAGAACTTCAACGCGCTTTCCGATTTGAAGTTTGTTTTCCTGCCAGGCCATGTCGTTCACAACCTCGAGAAGTCTCTCGTAACGCTCCTGAACTACTTCTTTCGAAATCTGATCCGGTAACTCGGCTGCAGGTGTACCAGGTCGCTTTGAATATTGGAATGTGTAGGTGACCGCGAATCTTGATTCCTTAACTACCCGAAGTGTCTCTTGGAAATCTTCTTCGGTTTCAGATGGGAATCCGACAATAATGTCTGTGGAAATTGCTGCATCAGGGATTAGCTCACGAACTTTTTCTATGATTCCCAAGTACTTCGAACTACGGTAGCTTCTCTTCATGTCTTTTAGGATGCGATCGCTTCCAGACTGCAAAGGCATGTGAAGTTGAGGCATCACGTTGTGTGTTTCAGCCATCGCTACAATCACATCTTCAGTAAAAGCCGCAGGATGAGGACTTGTGAACCTCACTCTTTCTAGTCCTTCAATTTCACCACATGCTCTAAGTAGCTTGGCAAAAGCACCCTTGTCACCAAACTCAACACCATAGGTGTTTACGTTCTGCCCGAGTAGCGTAACCTCGATAACTCCTTCGGCAACTAAGGCTTTGATCTCGGCGAGGATTTCGCCAGGTCTACGGTCTTTTTCTTTACCTCGCAATGCAGGCACGATGCAGAAGGTGCAGGTGTTATTGCAGCCCACACTGATTGAAACCCATGCTGCGTAAGTTGAATCACGCTTGGTAGGTAGGTCACTTGGAAAAGTTTCAAGGGCATCAAGGATCTCTACCTGAGCCTCTTCGTTGTGTCGTGCTCTATCCAACAGAGCAGGCAGTGATCCGATGTTGTGTGTTCCAAAGACCACATCAACCCACGGGGCTTTCTTGACAATCACATCTTTGTCTTTTTGAGCTAGGCAGCCACCCACAGCGATCTGGAAGTCTGGGTTTTCAAGTTTGCGTTCGTATAACTGCCCCAAGTTACCGTAAAGCTTGTTGTCAGCGTTCTCTCTTACTGCACAAGTATTGAATACCAAGACATCCGCTAACTCACCTTCAGAAACTTGAACATAACCAGCGTCCTCAAGTAGACCAGAGAGTCTTTCGCTATCGTGGACGTTCATCTGACAGCCAAAGGTCTTCACCTCATAACTGCGTGTTTTGGTATTCATCTCCCCAATTTTAGCCAAGCAAAGGCTTTATCGGGTTACTTCCCCAGATGCGTGACGAACGGCGGCCCAAACAACGCTGCTTGAGTAACCTTTTCGCATCAAATAACTTGAGAGTCTTCTTGTTCTAACCTCAGGCTCAAGCTTTAGTAGTTGCCGGTACCTACTCTCGGCTAGTTTCTTGGCTGCCTCTAGTTCGGATTCTGAATCAATCTCGGAAATAGCAGCATCTATAGCCTCTTGGGGGAAGTGCTTTGCTCGCAACTCTCTTGCAATGACCGATTTCGCTTTGGACTTCCTAGTGATGGCGGTTTCAGTAAAGTCTTTAGCTAAAGCCAGATCATCGATAAGTCCAACTTCAATGAATCGATCAATCATCTGATCAACTAGCTGAACTGGAAACTCCTTTTCCAATAGAAGAGTCCGCAACTGCCCGGAAGACTTGCTACTTCTTTCAAGTAACTTCAGCAAAGCCTTACGCACATCTTCTTCTATGGAATCAACTGATTTCAGCGAATACTTAGGTGCATCCTCAGCAGGAGGTAAGTCCTTGAGGAAAGTTTCGACGTCCAACTGCTTACTTGTTTACAGCTTTGAGTTCTGTAACTTCTTCAACTGGCAAATCTGCAACTGCACGAGGAACACCAATACCGAGCTTGGTCTTGATCTTTTGCTCAATCTCGTTTGCAATCTCTGGATTCTCTAATAGGAAGTTTCTTGAGTTTTCCTTACCCTGGCCAAGTTGCTCGGCTTCGTAGGTGTACCAAGAACCCGACTTCTTTAGAATCTCCTGCTCAACACCAACATCTAGAAGGCTTCCTTCACGAGAGATACCAACACCGTAGATGATGTCGAACTCAGCTTGCTTGAACGGAGGGGCCATCTTGTTCTTGACTACCTTCACGCGAGTTCTGTTTCCAACTGCCTCTTGGCCATCCTTTAGAGTTTCAATTCTGCGAACGTCCAAGCGAACTGAAGCATAGAACTTAAGTGCCTTACCTCCAGCTGTAGTTTCTGGTGAACCGAAGAACACGCCGATCTTCTCGCGAAGCTGGTTGATGAAGATAGCTGTTGTCTTGGTGTTGTTCAAAACACCAGTTAGTTTGCGGAGAGCCTGGGACATCAAACGAGCCTGAAGACCCATGTGTGAATCCCCCATTTCTCCTTCAATTTCTGCTCTAGGAACAAGTGCAGCTACAGAGTCAATGACGATGATGTCGATTGATCCTGAACGAATGAGAGTGTCAGCAATTTCAAGAGCTTGCTCACCTGTGTCGGGCTGGCTTACGAGTAGAGCGTCAATGTCTACCCCAAGTGCCTTGGCGTACTCTGGATCAAGTGCATGTTCTGCGTCAATAAAGACAGCAACTCCACCTGCTCTTTGACAGTTAGCGATTGCGTGCAGAGCAACAGTTGTTTTACCTGAGGACTCTGGTCCGTAAACTTCTACGATTCTTCCCTTAGGCAAACCACCAATACCAAGTGCCACATCCAGTGCAATTGAACCGGTGGGGATTACTTCGATTGGAGCTCTTTCGTCAGAGCCGAGGCGCATGACGGAGCCTTTTCCAAACTGCTTATCAATTTGCGCTAGAGCAGTGTCTAGAGCCTTATCGCGATCTGATGCTGATGGCATTTTCTTTTCCTTTTCTGCCGCCTTGGCGACTGGTTTTATGCTGTCATGACACTACGAAGAAAAACTGCTTTGAAAACGGTGTCCGCCAAAACTGTTGATAACTTCTACCGATTTGCTACTGTGAATAGCCTAGTGTTATCCGAACATATTTACGAATAAATCTTTATTCGGCGTGTCCATTTCTCGGCTTTTTGTTCAAACCGTGCCAACGATCTTTTGGGACATTTTGGGCCTTGCAGATTGCGAGCCAGATCTCCTTAGGTTCCAACCCAGCCTCCAAAGCCAGCTGCCCAGTCAAATCCCCAAACTCGGTCAAAACTAGGTCACGAAGCAGCACAGCAGCGTATTCCGAGCCGAATTCATCGGCCATTAGGGTCTGAAACTCACTAAGTCGCACGTTTAGAAGATAACCCCTGTTCAAGGCCTTTACTGGCAGAAATGCTTAGTGGGGTAAAAAAGTAATGCCCCCAAGTAAAAAACTTGGGGGCAAAACCTCAGAAACGACTATCGACTGTTGACCATGCTTTTTGAATCAAAACTGGTTACAAACTCTGTAGGCACAGTGTCTGGGATAACAACTGTCTCAACAGCCTCAAACCTCTCAGCTACAAGGTGCATGATCCTGGAAATCGGAACATCCAAGGCGTAGGCAACTGAAGCCAGAATCTCAGAAGAGGCCTCTTTTTGCCCTCTTTCAATCTCGCTAAGGTAACCCAAAGCCACAGCGGCACGACTGGCCACCTGGCGCAGAGTGTGGCCTTTTTGCTGGCGAAGGTCACGGAGCACATCACCGATTTCTTGACGAACTAGAGCCATGTGGATCCCCTTTCAAATGAATGCGAACGCTTAGTTTAGCGAAAGCATGGAGCCTTGGTGTTGCTGTAAAGATAACATACCTGTTTCATCAGACATTTAGCCTCTAGATTGCTGAATGTTACCTTTGAGTTTGGCCCGCTAGAAAGCCATTCTCATATAAGTAAACCCCGTTACTTGCTGAAGTATTCCCGAATGTGGGAAAGGGCTGATGCCACTGTTTTAGCCCTTATCGCAGCCCTGTCACCGTTAAAGTGCTCTTCCCAGACTTGGACTCCCCTAGCCCCTGAAACAGCAATGAAAACCGTGCCAACTGGCTTGCCGTCCTGCTCAAGAGGGCCAGCTACACCTGTGGTTGAAACACCAACAACTTGGTCTGTCGAGAGTAAGAGTTGAAGTGAGAATCTGGACCTGATTCCCTCGGCCATCTGGGCCGCAACTTCAGGATCGACTGCTCCCTGTTCCTTCAGCAAGCTTCGATTGACACCTAGAGCAGAAGACTTGAGTTCAGTTTGATAAGCAACAACCGAACCCAGAACTGTATTAGAAGCTCCTGGCACAGAAACAAGTTCACTGCAGAGCATGCCACCTGTGAGCGATTCGGCGATGGCAAGTTTTAAGCCCTTCTTTTCCAGAAGATCCAAAACTTCTTTTGCAGACATTAGCGAGATTCCCTGTAATACTGCAAGGCAGACCACCAGGTCAGGAACACTGCACCGTAAATCAATCCAAAACCTATGTCGAAGAACTGATTGAACCACCACTGGTTGAGAGGAGAAATCAAATAACCAATCGCAATAGCCTGCATGATTGTCTTTGACTTCCCACTCGATGAAGCTGGAATAACTTTGTTCTTCACAACAGCAAGTCGATAAACAGTCATAGCAACTTCTCTAACAAGAATTGCGATAGTCGCCCACCAAGGCATTACGTTCAGAACAGAAAGAACAACAAACGAACCGCCAAGCAGAATCTTGTCAGCAATAGGATCAAGAATTTTTCCAAGCTTGGTGACAGTGTTCTGCTTTCGGGCAATCGCACCATCGATGCCATCGCTTGCGGCAATCAGAATAAACGCGGCAAGAAGAATCCAGTTGAGGTTCTCGCCTGGCTTGTAGGTGGTTAGCAGGAACCAAAGAAAAACTGGAGTAATAAGTATGCGACCAAGGGTCACTAGGTTAGCTGCGTTTAACACAATAAAACCCTACTCTTACTGTCTGCCCGTTAGTTGCCAAGCATCGCCATCGTCTTCATCATCGTCAGTAGCTTTTGGGACAAAATCAGTAAACTCTCCAGCAGCCATAGCGGTTTCATCGATAGCTTCGGCTGCTTGAATCATGGCTGCAGTTGCTTTTGCACCACTCTCACCTCGAAGTTGAGCTAGAACTGTAGGCAAATCTTCTGGCCTGACCATGACCTCTCTAGCCTTGGAACCTTCACTTGGGCCAACAATGTTTCTTGATTCAAGTAAGTCCATCAAGCGGCCTGCTTTGGCAAAACCAACTCTAAGTTTTCTCTGCAACATTGAAGTTGATCCGAACTGTGACGAAACGATAAGTTCCGCCGCTTGCAGCAATACATCAAGGTCATCGCCAATGTCTGCATCAACTACATTTCTAGTTGCTACCTCGCTCACATCTGCTCTGTACTCAGGCTGCATCTGCTGCTTCACGTGAGTAACAATCGAAGCTAGTTCACCTTCACCAACCCATGCTCCTTGAACACGCATTGGCTTGTTGGTTCCCATCGGAGAGAACAGTGCGTCACCCTGACCGATTAGCTTTTCAGCTCCAGGTTGATCCAAAATCACTCTGGAGTCGGTAAGCGATGAAACTGAGAATGCAAGTCTGCTCGGCACATTTGCCTTAATAAGTCCTGTCACAACATCTACAGAAGGTCTTTGGGTTGCTAGAACTAAGTGAATACCTGCTGCACGAGCCAACTGAGTAATTCTCACGATTGAATCTTCAACTTCACGTGGTGCAACAATCATTAGGTCTGCAAGCTCGTCTACAACTACCAATAGGTATGGGTATGGTTGCAGCTTCCTTGCTGAGTTCTCTGGAACCTTAACTTCTCCAGCAACTAAAGCTCGGTTGAAATCATCAACGTGCTTGAAGCCAAATGAAGCCAGATCATCATACCTAGCATCCATTTCCTTAACTACCCACTGCAAAGCCTCAGCAGCCTTCTTTGGGTTGGTGATGATTGGTGTAATCAAGTGTGGGACACCTTCGTACGCTGCCAACTCAACACGCTTAGGGTCGATTAGCACCATGCGAACTTCGGCTGGCTTAGATCTCATCAAGATAGATGAAATCATCGAGTTTACGAATGACGACTTACCTGCGCCGGTTGCACCAGCAACAAGGAGGTGAGGCATCTTGGCGAGGTTTGCAACAACAAACCCACCTTCAACATCCTTACCAATACCAATGGTTAGTGGGTGCTTGCTCTGTTGAGCAACTGAAGATCTAAGGACGTCTCCAAGCGAAACGGTCTCTCTGTCAACGTTTGGTATCTCAATACCAATAAGCGACTTACCTGGAATCGGAGCAAGGATTCGAACCTCATTGCTCGCAACTGCGTAAGAGATGTTTCCAGCAAGTCTGGTAACCGCTTCAACCTTCACACCTGGCTTTACTTCAACCTCGTAGCGAGTAACGGTTGGGCCTCTTGAGAATCCACTTACCTTCGCATCAACACCAAACTCCTTGAAGACAGAATCCAAAGCTTCAACTATCGTGTCATTGGCTGCTGTCTTAGCCTTCGGCGGAGTGCCTGCAACCAAGATTGAAACAGGTGGTAGAACATAGGCTCGCTTTGGCTTTGGAGCTGCCGCTGGAGTTGAGTCAATCGCTTCTGCCTCAGCAGGTTCATTTACCACAGCGATAGGTTCAGTTGCATTTTCCGAAACCTCTGCAACTGGTTCTGTAACAACAGGAGGTTCAGCAGTTTCAAAGAGCTCTTCTAAGCTGACAGTTTCTTGACTGGTAACAACAGGTGTGTCAAAAGCTTCTTTATCGGTTTCTTTGGATCTCTTCCACCAAGGCGCTTTAGTTCCATCAAACGCATCGTCGATTTCCTCTTGCACTTTTTTACCCTTAGGCTCGCTGGCTCCAGGGAATAGCTTGTGATAAAGCTCAGTGAATCTAGGAACAATATTGTTAGGAGCGGTATTCGTGAGGATCAACAATGAACCCAAGGCAAAGATGAAGACAACTACTCCCGCTCCCCAGACAGTGATTGTGTTAACAAAAACTACCGTCACCAGCCAGCCAAGTAAACCTCCCGCTTTGGCTAGAGCCTCTGGTCCCATAGATGGCTGAACATCAGCATTGAATAGGTGGAAAAAACCAGATATGGTAATCAGTAGAACTACCCAGCCAAGACCTACTCGTGAGTTGTCTTTGACCGTTGATGGATGTCTCATCAAATACATTGAGAAAACAATCATAAAAACTGGCAAAGCAACCGATAGCTGCCCGAAGAACAAGCCCCCCGTGTAATCGTTCAAAATGGTTGCAACCGTGCCAGGCTCCCCCGCAAAGAACCAAGTAACTACTGCTCCCGTTACTCCTAGTAGGAAAAGAAGAAATGGCGGACCGTCTCTACGGTCTTCCTGTGCCACTTTCTCGGAACTGAAGGATCTTGCCAGGAACCCAATGGTTGCCGCTCCAGCTAGATAAAACCAGACTATGGAGCGCAAAAACCAGTTGTGTTCGGAGTTAGAAGTTCTAGCCTTAGCCTTCGCCTTGGTGCGAGCTGTGCCCTGTCTTGGGCGGGGTTTACTTGGTTTGCGCGTTGCCATGCCTTCCAAAATAACAGCGACCCCCGTCAATACAGGTCAGGCAGGGCTGTAAAGGTTACGCCAAGGGCTTATTAACCCTCAATAACAACGGGAATAATGACTGGACGGCGCCTATGGCTCCTGTTTACCCAAGATCCGATAGTTCTTCTAATGACCTGCTGCATGGCATAGGTGTCCCTAACGCCTTCCGCCGCAGCTTCGGCTAAAGCCTTAACAATCAAAGGCTTCACATCATCAAAGACGTGATCATCTTCGGCGTAAGCCTTGGCTCTAATCTCTGGGCCAACGACAATTCGACCTGTGTCTTTGTCCATCACAGCGAAGATAGAGATGAAACCTTCTTGAGCAAGGATTCTTCTGTCCTTGAGGTCATCTTCAGTAATCTTGCCAACGGTCTTGCCATCAACATACAGAAGGCCACACTCAACAGCACCTACAACTTCAGCCCTGCCATTAGCTAGGTCAACGACCCAACCGTCTTCAACAATCTGAACACGTTCGACTGGGATACCGGTTTGCTCAGCAAGTTTTCCATTGGCAATCAGATGCCTAAACTCACCGTGCACTGGCATTGCGTTCTTAGGCTTCAAAATGTTGTAGCAGTAAAGAAGCTCCCCCGCTGCCGCGTGACCTGAGACGTGAACTTTTGCATTGCCTTTATGAACAACGTTTGCACCAAGCCTGGTTAGCTGATCGATTACTCGATAAACAGCATTTTCATTACCAGGAATTAGAGAGGAAGCGAGAATGACTGTGTCACCTTCGCCAACGGTAATCTCATGCTCACCATGAGCCATCTTTGATAACACGGCCATTGGCTCTCCCTGAGAACCTGTACACATATAAACAACCTCGTTCTGCGGGATGCTAGAAGCATTCTTGAATTCAATGAAGATATCCTCAGGCGCTTCTAGGTAGCCTAGGTCCTCTGCAATATTCATGTTACGGACCATGGACCTACCAACAAGGGCAACTTTGCGGTTGTGTCCAGCGGCAGCATTGATAACCTGCTGAACTCTGTGCACATGTGAAGAAAAGCTAGCAACGATAACTTTGCCTGGCGTTCTAGAAATAACATCGTCAATAACTGGACCAATGTCTTTTTCCAAAGGAGTAAATCCTGGAACATCTGCGTTTGTGGAGTCAGACATGAATAGGTCCAAGCCCTCTTCACCAATACGAGCAAAAGCACGAAGGTCAGTCAGCCTATTATCAAGTGGCAACTGGTCCATCTTGAAATCTCCGGTGTGTAACACGGTGCCAGCTGATGTTCGAATCACAACAGCTAAAGCGTCAGGAATCGAGTGGTTGACTGCGATGAACTCTAAATCAAATTCACCAATAACCTTACGATCTCCTTCTCTGACAACGTATTGACTACTATGAAGACGGTGTTCTTTCAGCTTGGCATCAACAAAAGCCAGAGTAAGTTCTGAACCGTATAGCGGGATGTTCTCTCTAAGTTTTAGTAAGTATGGAACACCACCGATGTGATCTTCGTGACCGTGGGTCAGAACAACTCCAACGATGTCATCGAGTCTGTCATTTAGGTAGTTGAAGTCAGGAAGAATGAGGTCAACACCAGGCTGGTGTTCTTCAGGGAATAAAACACCACAGTCAACGATGAGTATCTTGCCGTTAATCTCAAAGACAGCCATGTTACGGCCGATTTCACCAAGCCCACCTAAAGGAATGATTCTGAGAGTATCTGGCTTTAGCTTTGGTGGAGCAGGAAGTAAATCAAACATTGGCGAACCTATCTGGTCGTGCCCGCAACCTTAGGCAAAGCACCACCTGCTGCAGCATTACGATCAGGACGGAAGTTGGTGAAGTCCAAACCTGAGACGTTGCCAACTTTGTCAATGTCCGCTTCAATCTTTGCAGCTTCAGATTCTTCAGGACCAACAAGTGGGAGACGAACACGAGGGCTTCCAATAAGCCCCAGCCCATCGAGAATGTACTTTGCGGCAACAGTTCCTGGCACATGGGTCATAGTTGCTCTAACCAATGGCTCAAGAGTCATGTGGACATCTAGGGCTGCGTTGAAATCGTTTCTGTTTGTTGCATCAACTAAGTCTCGGTATGCCTTTGGAGCAATATTTGCTGTAACGCCAATAAGACCCGTTGCACCTAAAGAGATGTGTGGCAAAACGTTGCTGTCATCACCTGAGAAATAAATCAAATCCGTTTCGTTTAGAACTCTAGAAACTTGAGCGAAGTCACCTTTGGCATCTTTGATAGCGACAATGTTTGGGTGCTTAGCTGCACGAAGGATAGTTTCAAACTGAATTGGAATACCGGTTCGGCCTGGAATGTCATAAAGAATCACAGGCAGATCAGTTGCATCAGCAATCATTCTAAAGTGAGTAAGAACACCCGCTTGAGTTGGCTTGTTGTAATAAGGGGTGACAATCATCACACCGTCTGCACCAGCTGCCTCGCTGGCTTTGTATAGCTGGATTGCGTGAGCGGTTTCGTTGGCTCCACCACCTGTAATGATCTTGGCCCTACCTGCCGCAACACTTTTGCCAACTTTGACTAATTGAACCTTTTCAGAGTCTGTGAGTGTGCTGGTCTCCCCTGTGGTCCCAGTAACGACAACACCATCGGCACCATTAGAAATCACATAATCTAAGTGCTTTTCAGTGGCAGCCCAATCAACTTCACCCTCAGGGGTCATTGGTGTTACCAAGGCAACAAGCACCTGGCCAAACAAACCTTTATCTTTTTCCGACATAAATAAAGATTAGTGGGCGAAGGATGGCCATTGGCACTAAATCTCTGGCTTATTCTTAGACATATGCCCCTTGACCAGAGATTCATTGCTCTTACTGGATTAGTGCTTCTTGCTACCTTCATCGGGTTAGTGCTTATGTCTAAGTCTGGGAGCGCTCGCCGAATAAAGAATGGCGAACAGGTTGATCTATCTGTAATTAGTGCCACCAAGGGTGGAAACCCAATAGCAAAATTTGGGGAGAATGTGACCCTTTTGCAGTTTTCAAGCAACTTCTGCTCAAGCTGCCAGCAGACATCCAATCTTTTGGAAAGCATCGAGAAAGCCCACAGGGGCCTACTTCACATTGACCAAGACATCACCGAAAGACTAGATCTTGCACAAACATTTGGCATTCTAAAAACGCCAACTACATTAGTCCTGGATTCCAAAGGCATTGTAATTTCAAGAATTGTCGGAGCTCCAAAGCAAGCAACAATCGAAGCAGAGATAGAAAGATTGGTAAAAAATGACTCCAAGTAAAATCGACCCACGTGGCCCAAGATTCGGAGCAACAATAACTAGCGTTCTAACGCTCGTAGTCATTTACTTCGCATTGGAAGTATCTACGTACACATTTGCTGTTTGGATCGTTGCTATCATGACCACGTTTTTCGCCATTGGAGCATCATTAGGCACTGCCAAACATCCATACGGCCTAATCTTCAAAGCACTGGTTCGTCCACTACTTCCAGCCCCAAAGGAACTAGAAGATTCCAGACCACCAAAATTCGCTCAGCTGATTGGCTTTGTAATTTCAAGCACAGGACTTGTGTTTGGATTACTCGGTCCTGATTTCCAAATAGGACTGATCATTACCACTAGCGCCACATTCTTCGCAGCATTTCTAAATTCAGCATTCAACTACTGTGTAGGCTGCCAGATTTGGTTGGCTCTTGCTCGCTCAGGTCTAATCAAAGCCTAAGAGATTAACTCAGCTTAGATAAAGACTTCAGCCATGAAGGGTGAAGAACTAGTTACGGAGCTACACGTCCATTGTTGTTGAATGCTTCATAGGTATAAGGCATTAGCTCAGCCCAGAAAGCTTCCATTTTCTCAGCACACATTTCAATTTCACGCTGAGGATATGAAGGGAAGTGAGTTCCTTCACGCTTGGTTCTAAGGCTTAGGAAGTTCATCAGAGCACGAGCATTCATGGTCACATACATCGATGAGTAGATGTTTAGTGGCAGAACAATACGTGCCACTTCACGAGCAATACCAGCCTCAAGCATTCGCTTATAAGACTCATAGGCAACAGTTGAGATGTTTCTTGACTCTTGTTCAACAAGTGCAACCTGCTCGGCTGTACCAGGATGGAATTCGTAGTGCCCAGTCTTACCAGTCTGGATAAGGTTGCGATCAGGAGCTGGAACATAGAACACTGGGTTCAGCTCACGGTAGCGACCTGATTCTTCGTTGTATGAAGCAATACGGTGACGCATAAACTCGCGGAAAACAAAGATAGGTGCCTGAACGTAGAAAGTAACTGAGGTGTGCTCAAAAGGAGAACCGTGGCGATCTCTCATCAAGTAGTTGATTAGACCCTTGCTCTTCTTCTCGTCTTCGCTAGCATCAGCGGCTGCAGCTGCACTCTCAAGTGTTTGCTCACCTTGGGTGGAAACACGAGCAGCAAATAAAACATCGCTGTCAGCAGCACTTGCTCTAATAAGTTCGACGGTCACATCGCTACGGAAAATAATTTCAGACATGGGGAAAATCTTACCTTTGAGAGCTCTCTATGGCTTTACGCATCGCCATACGAGCCCTTTTTCTATCCCCACAGGCGTCATAGATAAGCCCCAGAGCAAACCACTTTCGCCAGTTCTCTGGGTCAGCTTCAGCTGCTTCGCGGAACTTATCAAACTCCAAGAGAGCCTCAGCCTTGACTGCTCGGCCCGAAGGTCTAAGCGAAAACTCGAAACTAGGCCAGCCCTCTTCATCATCCAGGGTCTTAGCTAACTTCTCGACGTTTAGTCCAAACTTGAGTTCCCTAAAGATTCCCCAGAGACCAAATATTGGCAAGATAAGGATAAAGAATCCCATCACTTTGGCAACAGCATTGTCTTGGATTAGAAATAGGTAACCCTGCTGACCAAGTAATACAACGTAGAAAACAACTAATACAGCCATAACAGCTGCGCTGAATTTAGCACCGGTCATTTACTAGATACCAAGAACTTTGTTGAGCCCCAAAGTAACACCGCTTGCTTGAGCGGTGAATCTTAGTGACTCAAGAATCCCTAAGGCATAAGCATTAACAGACCCTGCTGTATGTGAAATAGTGAGTAGCTCATCTTTTCCGCCAAGGTTTACTTCCTGCTTGGCTGAAACTCCGTTGATACGAAGACTGTGGATTGGCACTCCAGCCACTACTTCTCCCCTAGCAGTTTGACCAACACCCGGAATGAGAGATTGAGTTCGTCCTGCTTCTTCACGAGCAGAAGAAATCAATTCTGCAGTTCGAATGGCAGTGCCAGAAGGTGAATCAAGTTTGCCCGCATGATGAGTCTCAATGATCTCAATTGAGTCAAAGTACTTAGCCGCTTCAGCTGCAAACTTAGAAGCCAGTGTTGAACCAATAGAGAAGTTAGGAACAACCACAACTGCAGCGGAAGAAACCTTGTTTTCTAGTTGCGAAAGAGCAGATTCTGTCCAGCCACTTGTTGCAACAAGGACCTTCATGTTGTTTGAAACCGCAAAATGAACAACGCTCTTACTGACCTCTAGGTTGGTGGCTTCAAAGATTACATCAGCACCTAGTGCCTGATTGAGTTCACTCTTGGAATCTAAAGCTGCATGAAGAGAAAGGTCTGGAGCACCATGAATGATGTCTAGAGCTAGTTTGCCCATGCGTCCAGTTGCACCGATAACCGCTACTTTGATTGTCATGAAAAATAACCTATCAACTATCTATAGAAACTCATCAAAGAGGTCAGCTTTGAGATCACCGACGGCAACAAAAGACTTCTTTGACTCACTCATAAGCCTGGCAACCACCTGAACATCAGCCAAGGTAACAGCATCGTATCGACTTAGGGATTCATCTAAATCAATGAATTCACCGTCAGTAAGTTCAGCGCCTGTGAGTCTAGACATTCTTGCCTGAGTGCTCTCAAACTTCAGAGCAAGACCACCTGAGATGTTTCCCTTAGCCAGATCAAGTTCAGCATCGGTAATGCCATCCGCTGCAACCTTTTCAAGTTCAGCCAGCATCAGCTTGATTACTTCCGTAGCCTTCTGTGGTGAACAACCTGCATACAAACCAAAAGCAGCTGCATCACTGTATCCCTGATTGAAAGAGTAAACGGAATAAGCCAGTCCACGCTTCTCACGAATCTCTTGGAACAATCTTGAAGACATTCCACCACCCAAGACAGTATTCAAGATCGCCATCGCATAGCGACGCTCATCTCCTGAAACTAAGCCTTGACCGCCAAGAACAATGTTTGCTTGAGCAATCGGTCTGTTGATTACCTTGACTGTTGGCTCAACTTCTAGTTGCTGTGTGCTTTGGTTGCGCCAAGGCCTTGGAGTTGCAGTGAGATTTAGATCCCAACCTGATTTTTCTAGATTCTCTTTGACAAGTTCAAGTAGAGCGTTATGGTCAACTCCACCAGCAGCTGCAATAACTACATCCTGTGGGCGATAGTTTCTTTGGTAGTGCTCCCAGACTGCATCACGGGTTACAGCATTGATTGTGTCTGGTGTTCCACCAATAGGACGGCCTAACGGGTGTCCGCCAAGAACAGCTTCGAAGAACTCTTCGTGAGCAACATCCTGAGGGTCATCATCGTTCATCGCTAGCTCTTCAAGAATCACTGTTCTTTCATTCTCGAACTCAACTGGATCAATAACAGAAGAAGTTAGCATGTCGGCGATTACCTCAACAGCGACAGGGATAGCTCGATCCTGCACTCTTGCGTAATAGGAAGTGTGTTCTTTACCGGTGGAAGCATTAGAGGCTCCACCTACTGAATCAAACGCAACAGCGATATCTAGTGCAGTGCGACTCTTGGTTCCCTTGAACAGTAAGTGCTCAAGGAAGTGTGTTGAGCCATGGTGGCCATCAACTTCATCCCTAGAACCTACTGCTACAGAGAAAGCTACAGATGCTGACTGTGCTCCTGGAACAACCTCAGTTAAAACACGAACACCGCTCGGGAGAACAGTACGGCGTACCGTGCTGCCTCCCGAAGCGGTGAACTCAGTTTCGGGTTGGTCGAGAATAAATTGGGTAACGCTCATCTCGACTTACTTATTTACTCTTCGTCTTCGTCAGATGAAGCTACTTCACCCTCAACAACAGGTGAAAGCGATAGCTTTCCTCTGTCATCGATCTTGGTTAGCTCAACCTGAATCTTCTGACCAACAGATAGAACATCTTCAACGTTCTCAACACGCTTGCCAGCTAGCTTACGTAGTTCAGAGATGTGAAGGAGACCGTCTTTACCTGGGGTTAGTGAGATGAATGCACCGAAGGTAGCAAGCTTCACTACAGTTCCTAAGAAGCGCTCACCAATCTCTGGCACGTGTGGGTTAGCGATTGCGTTAACCATCGCACGTGCAGCTTCCGCTGAGGTTCCATCGGTAGCACCAATGTAAACAGTTCCATCATCTTCAATCGAGATGTCTGCTCCGGTGTCTTCCTGGATCTGGTTGATCATCTTGCCCTTAGGGCCAATAACTTCACCGATCTTGTCAACTGGAATCTTCACCGAGATGATGCGTGGAGCGTTTACTGACATTTCGTCAGGCTCGTTGATTGCTGCCTTCATCAGATCAAGAATGCTCAAACGAGCTTCCTTAGCCTGGCTTAGAGCACCAATCAGAACATCGGTAGGAATACCATCAAGCTTGGTGTCCAGCTGAATAGCTGTAACAAACTCGCTAGTTCCAGCAACCTTGAAGTCCATGTCTCCCAATGCATCTTCTGCACCAAGGATGTCTGTCAAAGCAGCATACTGAGTCTTGCCATCTACTGTGTCTGAAATCAGACCCATAGCAATACCTGCAACAGCAGCACGTAG
>JBIJAB010000076.1:0-4796 GCA_044345975.1 Rhodoluna sp. | reverse complement strand
GCTTGCCTAGCCCAAGTAGCAGACGACTATGTTTGGAGAGAGCCAAGGCTTGCTGAGTGGTCACAGTATTTGAGCTATCCAGTTAGATCTGTATTTGGGTTGACTGAGCTATTTGCGGAGCATTAGGACAAAATCTTTTACTTGTCGTCACTGTCAGTGAAGGCATCAAGATTACCCGTGTATGCTCTGGCAACTTCTGCGTCTAAGTCAACACCGTTCAGGTCCGCTGCTCGGCTCACCCTGTCCCGCCAGATTTTCAGGTTACCGTTCCACTTCTCTCGTTCGAGTTCTTCTAAATAAATCCAGGCTTTCCCGTATTCGAATGTGTCAATGAGGTAGTTCAATGCTTGGTGTTTGACTGCGTGAGGATTTAGTGTGTGCCCCTCGAAGTCCTCCAGAGTCTTTGCGAACTCAACGCGTTTTTCTCGGATGAAAGCAAGCTCATCTGGGTCTTGAGCTGAAGACTCTAGATTAAATAGACAAATAATTGTTTGGGCGTAAACAATAGATTTATTGTCATTGGTCAAGGGTGTTGCTTGAAGTAACTCAAAGGCTCGAAGTCCTTGTTCATCTTGAATGAGGGCTTTTATCAAGACGGGATTGACATACCTCGGGCTTGCTTCATTCTCCAACGCCTTGTCTGCGTAGATAATAGCTTCCGCCCACATTTGCAAGTCATTGCAAACAGACGCGGTAACTAAAAGCAAATCAGGATCGTCAGGATCTTGCTCAAGCTCTTTCGTGCACATATCCAAAGCCAACTCGGGCATGTTTAGGCGACTCGGGTTCCAAGGATTTGATCCGCGTAACAAACGTGCAAGTTTGGCAGTTGCTTCACTGCCAGAGTAAGCAGTAAGGCTGATAGCCCGTCTCAGTGAATCGCGAAGGTTTTGAAATGTTGATTTGGCGACGAGCCTTTCCCTCTCGGGCATTTCAGTAAACAGACCATAGAGAGCTTCTGTTGCGTCTTCCAAAGCGGCTCTAACCCTAAGTGGGTGTGTCCCTTCAAGGTGCTTCGATCTGAGCCTGTATCTAATGAGGTTGCTTAGAGCAGGCTTCAGATGTTTTGTCTGGACTCCATATCCGCTCAAACTCAAAAGAGCGTAGCGGGCGCAAACTTCAGCTTTCTCAAATTTGTATTGGGATTCAAAGAGTTTCGCAAACTCCATCCATTCTGTGTGACTAGCCGATCCTGAAAGCAAAGCTGCTTCTGCTCTTCTAACTTCTTTTTTGAAGGCGGGGTTATTAGCACATGTTTCAAAGCATCTGCCTTCTTCGGCATGGTGCGCACATTTCATTAGAGCCCCTAACTCTCACGAAGTCCCCGTAAGGAGACAATACAAACCAAGTCTAAGGCGAGGTACTAATCCTGCATATCCTTTTCAGACCTAATAGATAGTGGGCTGTATAGCATCGCAGGCTTACCTGCTCTGCTCTTATCTGTTTTGCCTGTGCTCAGTAAGAAGGCATCGTCAGACATCATCTGTCTTCGGAATAGGTCTTTCTGGATACGTTCACCTCGGCAGACTTCTGTGAATTCATGGAGATCGCTCAACCTAAACTCACCACCCAAAGGATTATTGCCAAGATAGCGGAATGGATCTACGCGACCGTCGAAAGCATGTCTTAGCTTTCGCCAGGCAAAGAAGACCATATCATCGTGATCTAGGCCAAGAATCTGTCCCTCAGGCATGTCTTTACTCAAAGTCTTGAGGTGACCTCTAAATGAACTTGGGGAAGGCATACTTCTGTTGCCGAAACGGCAGACTCCGTCAAATCCTTCTAGGGGGCCCATCAGCTTCTCAAACTTTTCCATGTATGGAATTGAGTTCACTAGTTCAAGCCCGACTTGTTCGCGACCACCAAGATATTTCCTAAGCATGTTGAACTCAACCATCGCCCAATAAGCAAAGGATATGACTCTTCCGTTCGGATCTCTGTCGATGGCATCAAAGGTCTTTACTTCCCAGAGCCTTTTTCGAAGGGTTAGCCCCAACTGTTCTTCTACGATTCTTCGGGAAGATTCGAGCAGTGTTTCCTCTTTATATAGATGTCCGCCTGGTAAAACTCTTTTGTTCTTTAGCTGCGGGTAGGTTTTCTCGTTAGCGGGAACAGTCACTACAAATAGGGCATATCCAGACTGGGGCCGCTCAGCGAAGTTACCCAGCGAAAGAAGAGAGTCATCCCAGAGGCTGGCAGATAGGTTCTGGGTGTCTACGACCGTGAAAAGCACCAGATCCACGGAGCTGGAGGTGACAATGTCAGGGGTCATGTTCATACTTTATCTTATACAGGATTTTTTCTATTATATTTACCCAAAATCGGGAATAATAAGAGCATTTCCTCTGTTATTAGTTATGTAGGGAAAAACCCACAGAAAGTGAACAAATGATCCGACTAAGAAAAGAACACGACAAGGTCCAGCAGGGCAAGCCAACACAGCTTGGCATCATGCTGGAAATCACAGCACCAGCTGCCCCAGTGGCAGCAGTAACTCAGCACAAGACCAAGTCATTGGTATTCGTAATTGACAGATCTGGCTCAATGGCTGGGGAACGTCTAGAAGTAGTTCTGAACACAATCACAGAAACCCTTCCGAGATTGCACCCAGAAGACTACATCGCAGTTGTCAGCTTTGACGACCAAGCAATAGTCAACGTTGCTCTAGACCAGGTCAAAAACCACAAAATGGCTGATCTCATCAAGAGCGTTAGAAACATTAACGCTGGAGGTAGCACCAACATTGAAGCTGGTTACCGCCTTGGACTGGAACAGGCGAAAGCTGCTCCAGAGGGAATCGAAACCACCATCATTTTGCTAAGCGATGGTCAGGCTAACCAGGGAATCGTTGATCCTGTTGTTCTTGGTCAACTAGCTACTCAAGCAACTGAGCACCTAGTGCTAACAACAACTATGGGAATCGGTGGCGGATACGACGAGAACATCCTCAGTGCTATGGCAGAAGGCGGCAATGGAAACCACATTGCAGCTATTCAGCAGGGCGAAGCTCTTGATGGTCTTCAAGCTGAAATCGACGGATTGCTTCTAAAGACAATGCTGGATGTCCGCTTCGAAATCACAATCGGACCAGACTTTTCAGGACAGAAGGCAAACATTGTTGCTGGAAGAAGAATGAAGAAGTGGAAGAAAGCCCACGGGCATGTTTCTACTCTCCTAGGTGATCTAGCCGGTGGCGAGCAGAAGAACGTGGTCTTCGATCTAACTCTTGATGGTCATGAAATGGCTGCTCCAGGACTAAAGCAAGGCGTAAAGGTCGAATGGGAATACATCGATGTAATCACAGGCGACAAGGTTTCAAACTCAGAAACATTTGAGGTTGACCTAGTTCCTGCTGATCAGTGGGTTGAGCCTGAGCGCGATGCAGATATTGTGGCTGAACTAAAGATGGTTCGCATGCAGAGCATCTATGACCAGGCTCAAGAACTCTTCCTGCAAGGCAAGCACGATGAGGCCAACGCTCTTCTTGAAGCTGCTGGTAAAGATCTTCAAGAGTTCATGGCAAACAACTACTTGAGCGCTAGAACGTCACATCGCATGCAAGCTAGCAGCATTCGCTTTATGCAGAGTGCGATGGAACCTGACCTTAACTTCAAGATGAAAATGTTGAAGGAAGAGAAGCTTCGAATGATGCGCGACCGCAAGAACTTCAGGGACAACGACGGTAACTAAGTATGTGGATATTTACTGAAACCGGATTCATCTCAGCTGTTCGAAAACCAGAGTACCCAGGTGTAGTAACAGTGCGCTCGAGAGACAGAAAGTCTCTCGAGTCACTGGCTGCAAAAGCTCAGGTTGAGATCAAGAGATCACCAAGAGGCGACTACCCGTACAGAGTGTTCGTGAGCGACGGTCCATTTATTGAATGGTTCTTAGATCGTGGTGCCGAGCTTCAGTATTCAAACTTCAAGAATCGTGTTGTGGAGACAAGAGGAAAAGCATTCTCTAATGCTCTCAACAAGGTTTGGTTAGCAATGCTTTCTGTAGAAGACGCTGAAGCCCGTAGTCCACTCAATGATGCTGATGGCAATCCAATGTCTCATTCGGATGATCAAAAGCATGCAGGAGAAAATCAGCGTGCAAACTTCCCACGTGACTTCACGGAGCTCTCGGAGGAACAGCAGATTGCCTTGGCTGAAAAAGCTGCTGAGAACCTTCGAGCGAGAGTCTTTGAGTCAGAAAGAAAAGAAGTCAACTGGTCAGAGGAAGTAGACAGTAAATGAGTGATGACGAAAACAAACCCGTGGAGTTTGAGCTGAAAGCTGAAAAGTGGAAAGCAATGACACCGCAGGAACGTTTGCAGCACGCAAACCAATTACACAAGCAGATTCTTGCCGCAATGCAAGAAGAAGAGGATTCATCCCAACAGACAGAGGAATAAGCAACATGACAACATTCAGAGAACAACTTACCGTCGTATACAGCGATTTATACCTGAACTGGTTACTAGGTAACGGAGACGGTTCCCACCCAACCAACCCAGTCAGAGCAAAGCTCGCAATGGAGAAACTCCTTGCTTCGCTTGGCAACAGTGTTCAGGTGGTACACCCAGTCGATCCAACTAAGGAAAAGTCCGACAGGGCAGAGCTAGCAGCTACTCATGATCCTGACTACATCAAGATGATTGAGAGCGGTGACTGTGGTCAATGGATTGGCAACAGACCAATCATGGGTAAGACCGCCTATCAAATGTTCCAGGGCACGATTAGGGCTGTTGAGATCATTCTCTCTGGCAAGGCAAGAGTTGTTTTCAATCCTCAAGGCGCCAAGCATCACGC
>JBIJAB010000075.1:0-4807 GCA_044345975.1 Rhodoluna sp. | reverse complement strand
TTGGTATGGATCTTCTTCAAGAGAAAACCAAAATCTATTGTTGCCATCGGAGCATTACTTGCAACTGTTGGTTTGGGATTCATCACCATCAAGGATGCTGCTTTTGATCTAGGTCTTATCTGGATCATGCTCTGCGCTCTTGGTTTTGCTTTACACATTGTCGGACTAGGTAAATGGTCCCCAGGTAAAGATGTCTACGCCCTAACTGTCATTCAACTAGCTACCGTTGCGGTTATCTGCTGGGTAGGAGCACTGCCTGATGGTTATCAATCACCGGTTGATTTCGAAGTTTGGTTTGCGGTTATCTTCACAGCAGTATTTGCAACTGCTCTAGCCTTCTTTATCCAGACTTGGGCTCAATCAATCATGGACGAATCAAGGGTGGCGATTATCTTGACCATGGAAGTAGTCTTTGCAGCCTTGACTTCAGTGGCTGTTGGTCAAGAAGTTCTTTCCCTCCAGGTGATCTTCGGTGGAACTCTGATGCTGGCAGCGATGCTCTTGATTGAATGGCCTCGTAAAGATACCAAGCCTGAAGATGTTATCTATGAACCGATGCCTCACTAGGATTACAAGATGATTCTGGCAATCGATGCAGGAACCACTGGTGTAACAGCTATAGCCATCAAAGCAGATGGCTCTAAAGCTGCTCACGGCTATCAAGAGTTCCCTCAACATTTCCCCCAACCTGGCTGGGTCGAACATGACCTAGAAGAAATCTGGCAGGCAACAAAGTCAGCAGTGAAACAGGTCTTAGATCAACTAGGTGACACTAAGTTCCTTGGTCTTGGCATAACCAACCAAAGAGAAACAGTTGGTCTATGGGATAGGAAAACTCTTGTCTCACCAACCCCTGCAATTGTTTGGCAGGACCGAAGAACTACCCAGATACTTGAAGACATCAAATCAAGCCCTGCAATTGATAAAGTGCAGCAACTAACAGGTTTACCTTTAGACCCATACTTCAGCGCTTCGAAGCTTCGCTGGTATAAATTACACAAACCAGAGATCTGGTCGGAAGTATCTTCTGGCAATCTAATTGCTGGAACCATTGACACTTATCTAATCTCAAGACTTACTAATGGAAACTCACACCTCACTGATGCATCCAACGCATCAAGAACTCAGCTCTATGACATTCACAAAGGAAAATGGTCAGAAGAGTTACTAGAGCTATTTGAGATTCCCCTTCATGCTTTACCAACAGTTGTTGACTCAAGTGGACTACTTGCAACAACTGATCCGGAAAGCTTCTTTGGTCTAACTGTTCCTATCTCAGGTATTGCAGGCGATCAGCAAGCCGCTCTATTTGGTCAAACTCAGTTCGAAGTTGGTGGAGCTAAATGCACCTATGGAACTGGTGCATTTATTCTGCAGAACACAGGAACAGATTCTAAAGTCTTAGTCAACGGACTAATCACAACAGTGGCCTGGCAGCTGAATGGAACTAGAACCTACGCAAGTGAAGGCTCAGTCTTTGTTGCAGGTGCAGCAGTTCAGTGGCTAAGAGATGGACTAAAGATTATTCAACAAGCAGCTGAAACAGAAGAGCTAGCGCATTCAGTTGAAAATAACGGTGGAGTTGTTTTTGTTCCAGCGCTAACAGGCTTAGGAGCTCCATACTGGGAACCTAAAGCCACGGGTTCCATCCTTGGAATAACTAGAGGAACAACTAACGCTCACATTGCCAGAGCCACTCTTGAAGCAATAGCCTTCCAGGTCAAAGACATCTTCGATGCCATGGCTCAGACTGGAATCAAACTCTCCAAACTAAAAGTTGATGGTGGGGCTTCAGCTAACTCCTTCCTAATGCAATTCCAATCAGATCAACTAGGAGTATCACTGGAAAGGCCTTTGAACCTAGATTCCACAGCCCTAGGGGCCGCCTATCTAGCAGGCCTTGGGGTAGGGTTCTGGAACTCATTAGAAGAGTTAAAAGAACTAAACCCACTAGATGCTTCTTTCCAACCTTCGCCCGTAGGCCCAGAAGCCTATAGCCGCTGGAAACAGGCTGTAAAAGCGACTATCTCTTTCGCAAAATAGACAAAAGATTTTGTCCTGTCGACACAGGTTTAGACTCTTCTGCACTTGGCTTTGGAGCACTTGGTTTGATGATTGCTGGAACACTTGCTCTAGCAGTGTCAAGAATCAGACGCAGAGCATAACCAATACCTAAAAACTAAAGCCCCCAACCTAAACACTGGTTGGGGGCTTTTGTTTGGTCAATTGAGTCTGTGGGCCTATCCAAATCAGATAACCCGACAGAATCACCCCTGGGAAAGATTACAATAAAGGGGTTGTATTTTTGGGCCTCTAGCTCAGTTGGTTAGAGCAACGGACTTTTAATCCGTGGGTCGTCGGTTCGATCCCGACGGGGCCTACCAAGTGTGAAACCCCGCCATCATTGAGATGGTGGGGTTTTCCCTTTGGATGAGGATTGGGCTAATCCTTCACTTGATACTCGTCGACCGCTGTTTTCACAACCGCTCGATCCTCGTCGGTAATGCTGCCGTAACGAATAACTGTGAGACCTGCATTCTTTGGGTCGAGGTTTTCAGCAGTGGCAAACTTGCCGTCAACAATCGTGAACTTGTAATTTGATGAGCCAAACTCGCCAAAATCTTCAAAGGTTGTGTAGGTCGAATCGTTTGGGTCAAATGTGACGTCAATGTCAGCTTCTTTGCCTGCTTCTTCGGACATGCTGAAGGTGTAATAGTCGGCACAAGCAGTGATTGCATCTAGTTCCCAAATCAACCCGTAGTTGCTTGGGTACTCAAGATAGGCAGCTGAGAAATCTTTGTAGGCTTCATCCTTATTGAGTGAAACCAATTTGAAACCTTCACTGCTCTCGACAACTCCAAGTTTCTGAGCCTCAAAGCAGCTGTCCTTGGCGATCTTGGAGAAAGCAAGTTTTGCTTCTGCTGGAGTCATGGCAGCAGGTTTTGTGGGAGTTGGAGTCGAAGTTGCACTCGGAGTTGGGTTGGGTTGAGGTGTGCTGCAAGCATTGAGGCCCCCTGCAAGCAGTCCTGACAAAACTAGCGTTGCAGCTACTTTGGACATTTTCATCTTCTAACCTAACTTTTGGAAGTCTTAGTCTGAGGATAGCCCACGCAAGGTTGCCATTGCTTTGCTAATTCAATTCCGATCACGACTCTTTAGGTGCGAGGGTCTCAGCTTTATGCCTATAGGTACATATCCAGCCTTGAAGTGATCAACTTCTTGAGAGAGCTCACACTTCCAGATAGTGCCTTTAGATCTGTTGAATCTAGGAACATAGAGATTGATTGGTCTGGATACTCCAGAAGCATGCATGGCTCGCGACCTTCCGAAGCCTTGGTCTCAGGCTCGTTGCGTTCGTTGAGGTGAATCATTCGTACAACGATTCCGTGCTCTGATAGCAAGTGCTTTTCAAGTTCCTTGAAAGCAGCCTTCTTCTTGACCGGTGAATGAGAGATGTCACACAGGCTGCAGCTTCTAATACCAATGAGGTGTCCAAACACGTAAGCAAGTTCGCCAGCTAGTCCACCGTCGGCGTTATAGACCCCAATCAGGGTTCCACGGATGTTTGTCATAAAGTTCTCAACTTCAATCGCTAGGTTGCTTCGGCACTTGCTCTGAAACCAGTCTAAATCACTAAATCTTCAAAGAAAATGATCGATAAACAGGTTGGTTGTTGAATTAGATCTGTTCACAAAGCTCCAGTTAGCGGAGTCTGACTACATGTATTTCTTCAGGACTTTAGATCGAGGGGTGAACATGACCACTGCACAGACAAGAATGCCAGTTATCAAGAAGTTAGCGAAGAAGACCCACACCTCTCGCAAATAAGCTTCTCCCCCGATGGCGTTATTGAAGACTAGAAAACATGCAAAAATTTGGATGAACAAAAACACCCATGCAGCGTCAGGTTTGATCTTGCCTATTCTGGCCCTCACGCTCAGAACCAGTGAAAGGCCCGATAGCCCCAAAATAGGTAGAAACATTCCTGCGAGTACGATTCCCATGCCTCGAGTATAGGGGGATGTTGCTATTTGGAGAGAAGGTTCTTTCAGTGAGATTCCCTCAGAAAACCCGTGCCTGAGAGAGGCCATTGGAATCTAGACGTACGATTATCCTTCCATGCCAAAAAGAGAAGTAGTTCGACGTAACCTGAATCAGCCTCATCCTGAGAGGTTGAATGAGTCGAACCCTTTTTTTGAAGAGATTATGTGTGAGCACAACAAGTCTCTTGAGCTGAATGAGCCTGGCTACATTGATCCTGAATCTGGATTCTTTGTCTTTAATGCCAAGTCCTTGGTTGACCAAGGCAAGTGCTGTGCCAACATCTGTAGGCATTGCCCTTATAAACGCTGAGGTTTTTGGAGGCCTCTGGGCTCCTGGTTTAGGGAGCTAAATCAGGTGCTTGAAAGCGGTTCCAATAGCCTGAGAGTTTCCAAGAATTGGGCAAATCAGCAGAGTTAAACCACTAAACCTGTTGCTATATTTCTATAAAGTTACCGAAAAGGAGATTCCTGATGCGCCGCAGAACACTAGCAATTGCAGCCCTAGTGCCGCTATTCATAACTAGTTTCCCTACAACTAGTTTCGCCCTATCTCTTCCTGTTTGCAGTATTTCTGGAACAGCTTTTGCTGATCGAATCAATGGCACTCCAGGTGATGACGTTATTTGTGCTGGAGCTGGAAATGACATTGTCAACGGACTTGGTGGAAACGACATTATCTATGGTGGTCCAGGTAACGACCGCATTCTAGGTGGCACAGGTAAAGATGCGATCTACGGTGAAGCTGGAACCGACAACATCGATGG
>JBIJAB010000008.1:0-17254 GCA_044345975.1 Rhodoluna sp. | reverse complement strand
TGGTGTCGACGGCTGGTTTAGCAATCAGGATCTGTTGGCTACGCTCTTCGTAGTTGTGGGCAACCTGCAGTAGGGCAGTGCTTTTGCCGCTGTTCATCGCTCCGTAGCGGAAATACAACTTAGCCATTTTCGGCCTTTCTGGGTCTTCACGTCTCTATAACAATGCTAGCCAGACAGCGCTTAGGAATTGCGCTAATTGGCCTGCAGTCGTAATCTAGAAGTCTCTGAATTGCCAGGACGTTGGGGAAGACGCACCTAGCTCTAGATTCGGAGGTTTGCTATGCGTAGAGGTCAGTTTGTCTTGACCCTGGCTATTCACGCCTGCCCTAGGGCTCTGGTGGCCCAAATAGACGCTCTTTTAGCCGCACTGTCCGTTACCCCGATTTGGAGTGAGCAAGACCTCGTTCCAGATAACCTATCTGCAGATTGTTCATTCAAACTAACCGAAGATGAGGCTGCTGAACTGGCCTCAAGCATTTACGCCCTAGGTCCGATTTACTTCGAGATGAACCAGCGACTTGGCAGAACTGGAGTTCTGTTCATGGGAGTTCCTGGTTTAGGTGTTTATCGAGGCGAGCTTAATGAGTCAGGATCAATCATGCTCAGCGAAGACAGAATCAACCAGATGGTTGAAAACGCTGCTGGGAATCATAGAGAGTTCATGAGGCTACTTAGGGTTAGTTTGGGTCAGTCATGGGACGACATCATTGAGCCATTTAGGGGAGCGAAGTTCCGCAACAACGTAGTGTTGCTCACTAAAGCTGGTTAGTTATCTGTTGTATGAGCGGAAAGCCACAACAGCGTTGTGTCCACCAAAACCAAATGAGTTAGAGATAGCCAGAATGTTTTCACCTAGGTCTCTAGGAGAGGTAACAACATCAAGTTCGATTGCTGGATCTGGATGATCCAGGTTGATTGTTGGTGGAGCAGTTCTAGTCTGAACAGCAAGGACTGTGAAGATAGCTTCAATGGCTCCAGCACCACCCAATAGGTGACCTGTAGAAGACTTTGTGGCAGAAACTGCGATGTTCTTGAGGTGGTCTCCGAACACTCGCTTTAGGGCTGTGTATTCAGCGATGTCGCCAACAGGTGTGCTGGTTGCGTGAGCGTTGATGTGGTTTACATCATTAACCTCTGCATTAGCCATCTTTAGTGCACCAATGACAGCTCTAGCTGCAGCAGCACCCTCTGGATCTGGTGCAGTGATGTGATGAGCATCGCTGGTTACATAGCCACCGGCTAGTTCAGCGTAAATCTTTGCTCCACGAGCAAGGGCATGTTCTTCTGTCTCAAGAACTAGAGCTCCAGCACCTTCACCCATTACGAAACCGTCTCGGTTGATGTCGTATGGGCGGCTTGCTTTTGCAGGCTCGTCATTGCGTCTTGAGAGAGCGTGCATAGATGCGAAAGCAGCGATTGGAAGTGGGTGCATGGCAGCTTCACAGCCACCTGCAACAACAATGTCAATCTCGCCAGAACGCAGCCTGGTGATTGCGTTAGCGATAGCTTCGGTTCCTGAAGCACAAGCAGAAACAGAGGTTCTAACTCCGCCTCTCGCTGAGATGTCCATACCAATGGCAGCTGCTGGGCCGTTAGGCATCAGCATTGGAACTGTCATTGGAAGAACTCTGCGAGGACCCTTTTCTTTTAGAGTCTCGAAAGCGTCAAGAAGAGTCCAAACACCACCGATACCGGTAGCGAACTCAACTGACAGTCTTTCTGGGTCGAACTCGGTTATGCCAGCGTCTGCCCATGCTTCTCTAGCTGAGATGAGGGCAAACTGGCTGGATGGATCCAATCTCTTGATTTCCTGAAGAGTCAGGACATCAGCAGCGTTTATCTTTGCCTGACCTGCGAATGTAACAGGCAGTTCATAGCGGGCAACCCACTCCTGCTCCATGGTGCTAATGCCAGATTCACCGGCTAGGAGAGCTCTCCAAGTTGATTGAGCGTCGCCACCGAGAGGCGTGGTAGCGCCTATCCCAGTGACAACGATTTTGCCGCTCAAGAGTAATTAGTCCTGTGCTTGGGTGATGAAGTTAACAGCGTCACCAACAGTAACAAGGTTCTTTACTTCGTCATCTGGGATCTTTACGCTGAACTTCTCTTCTGCGTTGACGACGATGGTCATCATTGAGATTGAGTCGATGTCTAAGTCGTCAACAAAAGACTTCTCCATCTTGACTGATTCAGTGTCGATACCAGTCTCTTCGTTTACGATCTCTGCCAATCCTGCTAGAACTTCGTTCTGTGAAAGTGCCATTAGTTGCTCCTTGATTGTTTGATTTACTAGGTAAAGTTTAGGGCAGAACTACGACTTGAGCCGCGAAGGCAAGGCCTGCTCCAAAGCCAATCTGGAGGGCTAAACCACCAGATTTGACTAATCCGTCCTGAAGTATTTGGTCCATAGCCAAAGGAACGCTCGCTGCTGAGGTGTTTCCTGTGTTAATAATGTCTCTTGCAACAACAACGCTCTCTGGAAGCTGCAGTTGCTTGACAAGTTCATCGATTATGCGAATGTTTGCCTGGTGGGTAACTAGAGCAGAGAGATCTTCAGCTTTTACGCCAGCCACCTCAAGAGCCTCTTTGGCCACCTTTACCATCTCCCAAACAGCCCATTTGAAGACAGTTAGGCCGTCTTGGCGAAGGGTTGGCCAGCTGACCAGCCCGTCCCTGAAGTCGAGTAGAGAGTCAGTCATGCTCACAGACTCCCATTTAGAGCCATCTGAGCCCCAAACAGTAGGGGAAATGCCTGGGGTATCTGATGGGCCAACAATGGCTGCACCTGCTCCATCGGCAAGAAGGAATGAGATTGAACGGTCTGTTGGGTCTATGAAGTCACTCAGCTTTTCTCCACCAACAACTAGAACATACCTAGCAACACCTGATCGAACTAGAGCATCGGCTTGGGCAATCCCGTAGCAGTAACCAGCACACGCGGCTGAGATATCAAAAGCAGGGGCTGGGTTAGCACCAATCTTGTCAGCCAACATTGTTGCGGCCGATGGGGTCTGATAGGGGTGAGAGATGGTGCTGAAGATAACAGCGCCTATTTCTTGAGGTTCGATGCCAGCTCTTTGAATTGCCTGATTGGAAGCTTCAACCGCCATGTCCATTAGTGATTGGTCTTTGCTCGCTCTTCGTCGGGTGATGATTCCGGTGCGTTGACGAATCCATTCATCACTTGAATCAATTGGTCCTGCAATGTCATCGTTTGTGACAACTAAATCTCCGCGCGATGCACCAATGGAATAAATGCGACTGAACTGCGTGGTTTTGTATTGGTTCAGTGTTGGTTGCATCTTTACACCTTCTTTGTTGAGCGGTTCAGTAATTCTTGAGCTGCTTCTAGATCCTTTGGTTCCTTGAGTGCAACTATTTCTACTCCCGGCATACCTCGTTTAGCAAGCCCTGCCAATGTACCAGCAGGGGAGACTTCAATAACTGCAGTGACACCCGCATTGACCATTGATTCCATGCAGAGATCCCAGCGAACAGAGTTGGCAACTTGACCAACGAGAAGATTAATAAACTCTTTCCCATCTGATACAAGCTGACCGTTTTGATTCGACCACAGATTAATCTTGGGGATAGAGATTTCTAGATCTGAGGTAAATGATTTAAGTTCACTAACTGCAGGAAGCATGTAAGAAGTGTGGAAGGCTCCTGCAACGCTGAGTGGAATTACTTTGCTCCCCTGTGGACCTTCAAGAACTAACTTATCTATTCCAGTTTTAGAGCCGGCTGCAACAATCTGCCCAGCTCCGTTGTAGTTAGCTGCTGATAATCCAAGCTCTTGCAATCTAGCAAGAACGGTTCCAACTTCTCCACCGAGAACAGCAGCCATGCTAGTTACTTCACTCGACGCTGCAGCCCGAGCCATTGCTTTTGCTCTGACATTGACTAACTTCATTGCTTCATTGTCTGAGAGAACATTTGCAATTGCAGCGGCTGACACCTCGCCAACTGAGTGACCTGCAACACCAGAAAGATTCGATGTGTCAAGTAGAGCCGCTGTTGCGATGCTCGCGCTTACGATCAGTGGTTGAGCAATAGCGGTGTCACGAATAGTTTCGTCATCGCTAAGTGTTCCGTGCTTGATTAGGTCAAGTGAGATGGTGTCTGAGAACTCTTCTAACTTCGATCTAAATACCTGTAGTTCTAACCAACTCGACATGAAGCCAGGCTTTTGTGAGCCTTGACCTGGTGCGAGAATGACCAACATGCTTAGGCGTCACCACCCGCGTTACCAGATGTTCCTGCTGTCACATCCAATAGACGGTACTTGTCGATTGCAAGTTGAGGAATGTGTGCTGCAACATCTCCTCTTGATGCAAGTTGTTCAAGAACACGAACAACAATCGAAGGACCATCAATCTTGAATGCTCTTCTAGCTGCTGCTCTGGTGTCAGAGAATCCGAAACCATCAGCACCTAAAGTTGCGTACTCACCTGGAATCCACTTGCGAACCTGATCTGGTACCTGGTGCATGTAATCAGTAACACCTAGGAATGGACCAGGAGCACCTGCAAGCTTGTTGGTGATGTATGGAAGAGGACTCACTTCACTCGGGTATAGGAACTTCTTTTCATCACAAGCAAGAGCGTCTCTTCGAAGTTCAGTCCAAGAAGTAACCGACCAAATGTCTGCTGAAATGTTCCAGTCATCTTGAAGTAGTCTCTGTGCTTCGTAAGCCCATGGCACAGCAACACCAGAAGCTAGAATCTGAGCTTTCTTACCTGCTCCAGATCCAACGCTGATTCGGTGAATACCGCGAATGATTCCATCAACGTCCACGTTCTCAGGTTCAGCTGGCTGAACCACTGGCTCGTTGTAAACAGTGATGTAGAAGACAACGTTTGGATCCTGGTGAACGCCACCATACATACGCTCAAGACCAGCCTTGATGATGTGGCCGATTTCGTAACCGTAAGCAGGGTCATAGGTAATAACACCTGTGTTGGTTGCAGCAATGATTGGGGAATGGCCGTCAGCGTGCTGAAGTCCCTCACCAGTAAGAGTTGTTCTACCAGCTGTCGCACCAATCATGAAGCCTCTAGAAAGCTGATCGGTAGCTGCCCAGATAGCATCTGCTGTTCTCTGGAAACCGAACATGGAGTAGAAGACGTAGAACGGAATTAGCGGTTGACCCTGAGTTGCGTATGAGGTTGCAATGGCAGTGAAGGCAGCCATCGAACCTGCTTCGTTGATTCCAGTGTGAAGAATCTGACCCGCTTCTGATTCCTTGTATGAAAGAAGAAGTTCGCGGTCTACTGAGATGTAGTGCTGGCCACGTGGGTTGTAAATCTTTGCAGTAGGGAAGAAAGCATCCATACCAAAAGTTCTGGCTTCGTCAGGAATGATTGGAACAATTCTTGGACCAAGTTCAGGAGTCTTAAGAAGATCTTTCAGTAGACGTACGAACGCCATGGTTGTTGCAATCTCTTGTGTACCTGAACCACCCTTTGAAACTTCGTAGGCTTTGTCTTCAGGAAGTTCGAATGAAACATACTTGCTGCGTCGCTCTGGAAGATATCCACCAAGAGCTCGACGACGCTCATGCATGTAATCAATTTCAGGAGTACCTGGAGCTGGACGGAAATAAGGAGGCTGATACGGGTCAACTTCAAGTTGAGCGTCAGTGATTGGAATGTTCATGTCATCTCTGAATGACTTCAAGTTTTCCAAAGTTAGTTTCTTCATTTGGTGAGTGGCGTTTCTACCTTCAAACGCTTTACCAAGACCATAACCCTTGATTGTTTTCGCAAGAATTACTGTCGGCTGACCCTTGTGAGCAAGAGCAGCGGCGTATGCTGCGTAAATCTTTCGGTAGTCGTGACCACCACGCTTCAGCCCCCAGATTTGCTGATCAGTCATTGACTCAACGAGCTTTGCTGTACGTGGATCTCTTCCGAAGAAGTTCTCTCTAATGAATCCACCATCCATAGTTTTGTAGGTTTGGAAATCTCCATCGGGAGTTGAGTTCATTAGATTGACCAGTGCACCATCGGTGTCAGCTTGAAGAAGCGAATCCCATTCACGACCCCAAACAACTTTGATTACGTTCCAACCTGCGCCACGGAAGAATGATTCAAGTTCCTGAATGATTTTTCCGTTACCACGAACAGGACCATCGAGTCTCTGCAGGTTACAGTTCACAACGAAGGTTAGGTTATCGAGCCCATCGTTAGCTGCAAGTTGAAGAGCACCACGTGATTCAACTTCGTCCATCTCACCATCGCCGAGGAATGCCCAAACGTGCTGCTCGGAAGTGTCCTTGAAGTTTCTGCCAGCAAGGTATCGATTTGCTTGTGCCTGGTAGATCGCATTGATTGGACCAAGACCCATAGATACTGTCGGGAACTGCCAGAAGTCCGGCATTAGACGTGGGTGAGGATATGAAGAAAGTCCGCCACCAGCGTGAGACTTCTCCTGACGGAAACCGTTAAGCTGATCTTCGCTAAGGCGTCCTTCAAGGAATGCTCTCGCGTAAGGACCAGGGCTTGCGTGGCCCTGAATGAAAATCTGGTCTCCACCTGAAACATGGTCTTGACCTTTGAAGAAGTGGTTGAAACCAACTTCGTAGAGAGATGCAGAGGAAGCGTAAGTTGAAATGTGTCCGCCAACTGAAACACCTGGACGTTGAGCGCGGTGAACTAGAACAGCTGCGTTCCATCTCATCCAAGCTCGGTAGGTTCTTTCGATTGCTTCATCACCAGGGAAGGTTGGTTCATCGGTTGTTGCAATGGTGTTGATGTAATCGGTGCTCTGGACCATTGGAACGTTTAGCTGAAGCTCACGTGAACGCTTTAGAAGGTTCAGCATGATTTCGCGGGCACGCTGAGGGCCATGCACTCTTGCTACTGCGTCAAGTGACTCAAGCCACTCACGGGTTTCTTCTGGATCTTGATCTGGAGTGTTGCTCTTAAAGACATCCTGATTGTTGACGGACAAAGAATCCTCGTTTCGGCTCTAGATAACGCGGGGCGATTGTGGTGCCACGTGTCAAAAGTAGTTAGGGAGACCGTTTAGGTCCTCTATAAGTTTAGGCTTTGTTCAGAAGGCTTTATAGGATTAGAGCCAAGTCCAACCTAAGGAGTTTCAATGTCATTGATTATCGGAGATCTAGCACCAGATTTCACCCTTGCTAACCAGTTCGGAGAGAACGTTACATTATCCGATTTCAGGGGCAAGAAGCCGGTTGTGCTTGTCTTTTACCCACTTTCCTTCTCTGGGGTCTGCACAGGCGAACTATGCGAGATTAGAGACAATTTCGACAAATTTGCCTCAAGTGACGTCGAACTGATGGCGATTTCTGTGGACAGCAAGTACGTTCAGAAGGTTTTTGCTGAGCACGAGGGCTATAAGTTCTCAGTTTTAGCTGATTTCTGGCCTCACGGGCAGGTAGCTCAGGATTACGGAGTGTTCCTAGAAGAGCACGGAATCGCTAATCGAGGCACCTTTGTTATCGATAAAGAGGGCATTTTGGTCTCTAAATTCGTGACCGCACCTGGTCAGGCTAGATCTTTGGACGAATATAGTCGAGCTTTGGCATCATTGACCGCCTAGCCTGTTGTATAGTTTTACAAGCGCCACATGGCGCTGCAGTCAAGAGTCGGGCCTTTAGCTCAGTTGGTAGAGCGCCACGCTTACACCGTGGATGTCATCGGTTCGAGCCCGGTAGGGCCCACTTTTCGACTACCTCCACCTAGAGGCATGAGTTAAGACTCAACGGTAAGATTTGCCTATGGAATCCAGCAATTTTCAGCCACCAGTTCGTCGCTCCCTTTCTAACGAGGAGCTCGAAGCTCGAGTGAATCAAGCCATGACCTCACATTCAGGTGTTGAGGCTGTGATGGAGCTTTTAGTGGCCCAAGAGACTCTGCGAGCCGAAGAAGATCAAGCAGAGAAAACTTGGATTGATTCCATGCGTTCTAATGGCTCTCCTGAGGCTCTAGCAGCATTGCAAGCTTTTCAAGGATTCCCAACGAGACCCAGCGAAGAACTTGCAGTCTCCCCAGAACCTGTTTCAGAAGAACCTTTGATCTCTAATGAGCCTGCCGTAGCAGAGACTGTTGCAGTTGAGCCTCAAACCAGTCCGCAGGTTTTCACGTGGCTCAATCCTGCTCCTTCAGTTCCTGTAGTTGCAGAGGTCCCAGCAGCTGAAGAACAACCCGTCGAGGAAGAGACTGTTGAAGGGGAAACACAAGCAGAGCCTTTCTCTTGGTTTAGCAACAATGACGAGCAAACAGCCGAAGAAGTTCAAGTTGTAGTGGAGCCAGTTCCCGCAGAAGTTGTTGAACTCGAGCCTGTTGGTTCCGAATCAGAAACTGAATTTGAAAGACTTCTTGCAGCTGCAGCAGCCGAAGAAGAGCTCACTGCTCTTGAAGAAAGAGAAAGCAAGACCCTTCCAGTCGAACCTTCGAGCAATGTCCTTATTCCATCGGATGAACACAGAAATCGTGGTCCACTGTCACAGCTGTGGGTATGGCTAGGTCTTTCTGCAACTGTAGTTCCAGTTCTTCTCACATGGACCTTAGTTGGTTTGGGGTTGAACGCTACAGCGATTGCTATTTCTCTCGTTGTTGGCTATCTAGGCTCTGGAACTCTTATCGCAGTCGCTGCTATAGCTGGAAAGAGAAGCGGTCTGTCAACAGCGATCATCTCAAGATCTGTCTTCGGTGTTTGGGGTAACTCCATTCCACTAACAGTTGTATTCATTTCGCGAATCGTAATCACAGCCGTAATTCTTGGTGCATTCACTTTCCTAATGAATGGGGTTGAGGCAAGACTTCCTGCGTTCAGCTCAATCGTTGCAAGCGTTGCAGGGCTGAACTTTACCGTTGCCTTGTTAGTTCAGATAGCCTTCCTGGTTCTTTTGGCATTGGCAGTTCTTGTTAGAGGAAGCGCTTCGAGAATCATTCAAGTAGGGATGAGTCTTTTAGCGTTTGTTTTAGTTGCTGAGAGCTTTGTAGCTTTTGCAGGTACCGATTTGAATTTCGTTGGAGCAGGTACAAACGATGTGTTCTCACTTGCGGCACTAACAGGTATCTCTTTTGTGATCATGGTCAATCTAACTTTGTTCCTGGCTCTTGCACCTAACATCTCTAAGGCAATACCTATGAAGGTTCGTGGAGCCAAGGTTTTCTCAGCTGTTATCGTTGCTAACTTCATTGTTCCTGCTGCTATAGGTGTGTTGACCGTGTTCTGGCTAGGTGCACTAAGCACCTCAGGTTTAGTGAGCTACCAGGAAGCGGTAGGTGTTCTACCTACTTGGGCTCAAGGAACTCTTGTAAGTGGATCTGCCATCGCAATCATCTTTGGATGCATGCTTTCTCTAAGAACTGCAACTCTGGACGCGATTGCATTATTCAGATTCAAGTCAAGAGTGCCTGCTGTTCTCTTAAGCTCTTTGCTTACCCTGGCTGTTCTTTTCCTATTCGCTCAGCAGCCTAGCGGTCAAGAAGTGGAGTACCTTGCCAACGTGTTTGTTGTAGTGGCTGTACTTACCGCTGGATGGATCGGAATATTTGCCGCAGATGTTGCAATAAGAAGGCAGGCCTACCACGAACTTTCACTCTCAAGGTCTTACGGACTCTACAAGAAGTTCAACATTCTTGCACTCGTTACCTGGGTGCTAACCCTTGTGTTCGCAGTCGCTGTAATGCCAGTTAACTTACTTGGTTTCGATTTCATGGGTTTCTTAGTTCCGATGGTTGGATTTGAACCAAGCCTTGGCACAGCAGCAGTTGGTTTTGTGGCAACAACACTTCTTGGCATGATGCTGACTTTTGCAGTTAGAGTTCCGCAGATTAGAAAGCAAGAGCGTGAAGTTGTTGCCCTTGAATCTCGTCGTGACCAACTGAGCGACATCTTCCTTGGCTCTGAGTAATGAGTATTTCTCTTCGTCAGACAATCGAAACTTTCGAGAAGCTTTGGCCTACTAACCTTGCTGAGGAGTGGGATGTGGTTGGTCTTGTATCTGGTTCGCTCAGCAGTGAAATTAAATCAGTTCTGTTAACGGTTGATGTCACAGCCGAGGTTGTCGCTCACGCAAAGCAGGTGGGAGCTGACCTGATATTTGCTCATCATCCGCTTCTTCTAAAGGGAGTGACTTCGGTTGTTGAAAGCAATGCCAAGGGTTCAGTACTTTCAGAACTAATCAGATCTGACATCGCTCTTTACTCAGCACACACCAATGCCGATTCAGTTGAAAGCGGCACTTCCGCAGCATTGGCAAAGTTACTTGGTTTAAACAGTGAAAGGCCGTTATCAGCCATCCATGAATCAAATCTAGGAATAGGCAGGATTGGCTCTCTTGGCACTCCTATGGCTTTGGGAGATCTAGCCGCTCTACTAAATGACATCTTGCCTCCAACAGCCAGTGGGGTTCGGGTGGCGGGGGCGTTTGACAGGGAAGTCAGCACTGTAGCAGTTTGTGCTGGAGCAGGAGACTCTTACCTTGAGTTGGCACTTGACTCAGGTGCAGACGTTTACATCACATCAGACCTTAGGCATCACAGAGCTCAAGAGACCTTGGAACTTGCGAAGGCAAGAGGACTAGATTTTGCTTTGATCGACATTTCTCATTGGGCTGCAGAGTTTGTCTGGCTTGAAACTGCGAGAGCAGAGCTCCAACTTGCATTGCCACAAATCGACTTTGAAGTTTGTGACATCAGAACCGATGTTTTCGATTTTCTTATGAGTAAACCGAAGGATTCAAAATGAAGTTAGACAGACCCGGCCAAGCAGCACTGTTAAAGCTCGCCCAAGTTGACCTCGAGATTGAGCAGATTAAGAATGAAATTTCAAAGGCTGTTGGTTCAAAGGACTTGCTTGAGGCAAGAGATCTCTTCTCTACGTATGCAGGCGAGGTTATTTCCGCTAGAACCAAGTTTGAAAATCTAAACATGGAGTCTCGAAAAGCTGATGACAACTTGCACATGGTTGAAGAGCGTATTGCTAGAGATCTGGACAGACTAAATCAAACTTCTTCATCAAAAGATGCACAAGCCATGCAAGCAGAAGTTGAATCTCTCACGAAACGCAAAGCCGAACTTGAGGATGTTGAGCTTGAGATCCTTGAAAGATTGGAAGATTCTCAAAAAGAACTTGACGAAATTGTTGCAAAGAAAGAATCTATAGCGCAAACCATCGCAGAGATGGAGGCCACGATTCAAGTTCAAGTCGACGAGCTAAAAACCCGCGGTCGTAAACTAACTGCGGACAAAGAGATTTTAGTTACCAAGATTTCAACGGAAGTTTTAGAGAAGTACAAGCATCTTTCGGCCAAGCAAGTTGCAGTAGGTCAAGTCGACTCAAGAGCTTGTTCTGCCTGTCGGATGGGGCTAACCTCTAACACCATTGACTCGCTGGCAGCTCTTCCAGAAGACGAGATTGGTTTCTGCCCTGAGTGCCTAGCGATGATTGTTCGATGATCGAACGTGTGATCATCGAAGCCGACGGTGGCTCAAGAGGTAACCCAGGTCCAGCTGGTTCTGGAGCGGTTCTGATTGATCCAACTAATGGAAGCGTGCTAGCAGAGATAGCAATGTTTATCGGTGTTGCAACCAATAACGTTGCTGAGTATCGAGCAGTGCTAACTGCAATTGAGATAGCCAACGAGATTGTCCCGAACGTTGAAATCCTAGTTCGCATGGATAGCAAGTTAGTCGTTGAACAAATGACTGGTCGTTGGAAAGTAAAAAACGAGGGTATGCAAGAGTTAGCTCAGGCTCTGCACCAAGTAATTGGTTCTCGAAAGGTTACTTTCGAATGGATCCCTCGCGAGCAGAATGGTAAAGCAGATGCTTTAGCCAACGAAGCAATGGATGCTGAGAAGAGCGTTGTTAGAAAGTATGTTGGTTCGCCAGACACATCAACTATTAGTGTTGTTACTTCGTCTTCAAAGGTTGTTGCGGCTGATCTTGAATACAATCCTGAGCTACCAAGTTCTGTGAGAGCACCGAGAAACGTTTCCAAGAAACTGACCACAGTGATCCTCGTTCGACATGGAAGAACTCTTCTTACCGAATCGCATCGTCTTTCTGGGCGAGGCGGGGAAGACCCTCAGCTCTCTGATGCTGGAAAGTTAGACGCCGAATCTGTTGCAGTTGAAATTGCCAAGGTAGGTCATCTTGGAGCCTATGCGAAGGTGGTTGGCCCGACAGTGGTTGTCAGTTCGCCTCTTGCTAGAACTCGTGAAACTGCAACGATTATTGCGAAGAAGTTAGGTATCACTGTTGAGACCAATGACAACATCGCGGAGATTTCTTTCGGTGATTGGGATGGTCACACCAATCAGGAAGTAGCAGCCACTTGGCCAGAACTCTACGATCAATGGCGTGGTGATGTTCGCATCTCACCGCCTGGTGGTGGTGAGTCTTTAGAAGACTTTGACATTCGGGTTCAACAAGGCATGGCTGAGATACTCGACAAGTATGAGGGTAAGACCGTCGTTGTTGTTTCCCATGTGATGCCGATCAGAGCGTTTCTAAAGAGTGCTCTACAATCTGGTTGGCCTGCTTACTGGAGAGTAAGCGTTGCACCTTGCTCAATCAGCATCGTTAGATGTTGGGGCGATGAGGCTTATGAGGTCAGCGTCGTTAATCAAACCAGCCATCTCTAAGGGTTTCCCTGCTTACTCTTGTCTATTACTCTTATTGAGGAAGGGTCGGCTAGACGGTCGCGGTAGCGAAAGCTAACGAGGAACGTCCGGGCTCCACATAGCAGAGTGGTGGGTAACACCCACTCGGTGTAAACCGCAAGAAAGTGCAACAGAGAGTAGACCGCCACGCAAGTGGTAAGGGTGAAACGGTGGTGTAAGAGACCACCAGCGTCTTAGGTAACTAGGGCGGCTAGGTAAACCTCGCTCGGAGCAAGGTCATACAGAAGGCGTTTGAGAGCAGCTAGTTCAAGTCTTCGGGTAGACCGCTTGATGGCATTGGTAACAATGTCGCTAGATAGATGGCCGTCACCGCAAGGTACAGAACCCGGCGTATCGGCCGACCCCTCCGCTAATCAATAGTGTTCTTTTTTGCCCAGTGGGCTGCTCCTAGGATTCCAGCACTGTTTCTATTGTGTGCAGGAACAATCTTTGTTTTGAGTTTTAGTAGCGGTAAGAACATCTCATGTTCTTTAGAGACTCCACCGCCAACAATAAACAAATCAGGTGTCAGGTATGCCTCTAGCTTGCTGTAATAAGTTTGCAGACGCTTAGCCCATTGCTCCCAGGTGAGGTTATCTCTTTCCTTTGCTGAGAAAGCCGCCATCGACTCGTAATCGATTCCATCGATCTCAAGGTGTCCAAGTTCTGCATTTGGAATAAGTTTGCCGTTGTATATCAACGCTGTTCCGATTCCAGTGCCAAGAGTGGTCAAGATAACTAGCCCCTTCACGTTCTTGGCTGCACCGAACTTTGCCTCAGCTAATCCAGCGGCATCAGCGTCGTTTAGAACATGGACTGTTCGCTTTAGTTCTTTCTCAAACAAGCGGTCCGCATCTAGATCAATCCAATCCTTAGAAACATTAGCAGCCGATTTTGTGACGCCATTCTTAACAACTGCTGGAAAACAGATGCCAACGGGGAGCCCTTCTGCCTTCGGTAGCTTGGAGATTAAATCTTTCAAAGTGTGAGCGATAGCCTTCGGCGTGCCACCTTCAGGGGTCTCGTATCGCAGTCTTTCGCTTAACAACTTGCCTGACTTTACATCTACAAGTGCACCTTTGATGCCTGTGCCACCGATGTCTATTCCAATAGCTTTTCTGCCCATTTGTTCTCCTTATGCCAATGTCAAAATGTCGGCACCTGTTTCAGTTACGACAAGAGTGTGTTCAAACTGTGCTGTGATGCTTCGATCTTTAGTAACAACGGTCCAGCCATCGGCCCACATTTCCCACTGGTGGGTACCAAGTGTGAGCATAGGTTCGATGGTGAAGACCATCCCGACTTTCATCTCATCCGAATACATAGGTGCTGAATCGTAATGAGGGATGATAAGACCGCTGTGAAAGGCTTCACCGATGCCGTGACCAGTGAAATCTCTTACTACTCCGTAGTTGAATCTTTTAGCGTAAGACTCAATGGCTCGACCGATCAGATTAACGGAACGTCCAGGAGCTACAACTGATATTCCTCTGGCTAAGGCTTCTCGTGTTCTCTCAACAAGTAGAGTAATCTCTGGCTTTACTTCACCCACTATGAATGTTTGGTTGCTATCACCGTGAAAGCCGTCAATGTAAGCAGTGATGTCGATGTTTAGTATGTCGCCATCTTCTAGGACCGTGTCGTCTGGGATGCCGTGACAGATAACTTCGTTGAGTGAAGAGCAGATGGACTTTGGATAACCGCGATAGCCAAGTGTTGAAGGGTATGCACCGTTATCAATGAGGAACTGGTGTGCAATCTTGTCCAGTTCATCCGTAGTGACACCAGGCTTTGCATTCTGACCTACAAGCTCAATAGCCTGGGCAGCTATCTTGCCTGAATGTCTTATCTTCTCGATTTGTTCAGGGGTCTTTACGTCTGTTCCAGTGAACTTGGCGGGAGCTGGCTTACCCACATACTCTGGTCTAACAATTGACTTAGGAACATCGAGTTTGGGGGAGATGCGACCAGGTATGAGGTTTCCAGTATGTGCATCTCTAGGCATAACTCCATACTAGGTACCTAGGCTCTGTATGCTCAGAAGTGAAACGCAAGAGGAGCCAACAAATTAGCGAAGAACAGAACACCGAGTACTGGTTCAACACCAAGACCAAGTCTGTTGAAGTGGGAAAGCAAACGTTAGCCCACTATCGATTAGGTCCATTTGCTACTAGGCAAGAGGCAGAGAATGCTCTGGAAACACTTAGATCTAGATCTCAAGCTTGGGCAGAGGAAGATGAGCAGGAAAAGGGTTAGGCAAGCCCTCTACCTGGCTTAAGTGAAGCTTTTACTCATGGGAGTTATCTGCAGTTGGAAACGCTGATTCGGCGACTTCTTTCCTGTATTGGGTTGCTGCACTTAGAAGTGTCTCTCTCAAGTTGGCATACTGCTTGACGAACTTACGTGGCTTACCAGGGAAGAGGCCTGCGAAATCTGTCCATACAAGAATCTGCCCGTCTGTTCCTGATCCAGCACCAATACCAATAGTAGGTATTTCTAGCATCGTGCTAACTTCTGTTGCAAGAGTTGCTGGGACGAGCTCTAATACAACACTGAACGCCCCGGCTTCTTGGACAGCTAAAGCGTCATCGATCAGGGTTTGAGCACTATCGCCACGACCTTGAACTTTAGCTCCACTAAGTGAATGCACTGATTGGGGAGTGAAGCCGATGTGTGCCATAACAGGGATACCCGCAGTGACTAGAGTCTTAATCTGAGCAACGCTTCGCACTCCACCTTCGAGCTTGACTGCACCTGCCCCAGACATCTTCATGATTGTTATAGCGTTCTGCAAAGCTTCTTCAGGTCCAGATTCATAACTTCCAAATGGCATGTCAACAACAACAAGTGCTCTTGAGACTGCTCTAGAAACAGCCCTACCAAATGGAATCATTTCATCAACTGTGATTGGCAGAGTTGTTTCATAACCGAGAACGTTGTCGGCTGCTGAATCGCCAACTAGAAGAACATCAATGCCCGCTTCATCAAAAATTCCACTGGTTAACGAATCATATGAAGTTAGAGCCGAGAACTTTCTCCCTGCCTTCTTAAAATCAAGAAGTGTTCCAGTTCTGACAACCTTTGGTGAAACATCGTGCATTATTTATCCCTTGTATTTGTTTGTAATCGGTAAGCGTCTATCTCGCCCAAAAGCCATACCTGTAATCTTTGGTCCTATAGCAGATTGTCTTCGCTTCCACTCAGATCTATCTACCAGAGTAAGAACCTTGTCTACTAGACCTGAATCAAACCCAAAGCTAACTATTTCTGTAGATGACTTTCTTCTATTCACATAAGCATCGAGTATCGCATCCAAGACATCGTAGGGAGGAAGGGAATCCTGATCCACTTGATTTGGCCTTAGTTCAGCAGAAGGAGCCTTGACTATTGAACTCTGGGGGATGGGTTCAACTTCTCCTCGTGACTTGGCATAATCGTTACGCCACCTAGCTAACTGCCACACCAGAGTCTTCTCGACATCCTTTAGAGGGTTATACCCACCAACGGTGTCGCCATAAATAGTTGAGTAGCCAACAGCAAGTTCAGTCTTGTTACCTGTGGTTAGTGTCAGGTGACCAAACTTGTTGCTAAGTGCCATAAGAATCACACCGCGAACTCTTGCCTGCAGGTTCTCAACGGAGAGCCCCTCAAGAGCAAGCTGATTTTCAAAAGGTGTAACAAGGTTGGCAATAGGTTGAACCTGATAGTTGATTCCTCTTCGAGTGGCAAGATCTTCTGCGTCGTCTTTAGAGTGTTCGGATGAGAAGTTACTTGGCATTGATATTCCGTAGACGTTCTCAGCACCAATTGCATCTGCTGCAATAGTTGCAACTACCGCAGAATCGATACCACCGCTTAGGCCAAGAACAACAGTCTTGAAGTTGTTCTTTTCAACGTAATCTCTCAGTCCTAGAACAAGGGCGTTCCAGGTTTGCCAGTTATCGTTTGGTTTACTGAGGTGATGTTCGTCAACAACCTTCATATCGTCCTTGCCGTCGATGTCAATGCAGACAAGGTCTGTTTTGAACTGCTTAAGGCGAGCAACCATTCTTGCTTTGCTGTCAACCATGATGCTATCGCCGTCAAAAACGAGATCATCCTGTCCACCTACTAGGTTGACGTAGGCAGCTGCACAGTTGTGCTTCTTGGCTAACTCTGAAACAAGCTTGAGTCTGGTGTCATCTTTATCAATTTCGAATGGAGAACCGTTCAAGATCAGAACAACATCGGTGTTAGCTTCAGAAAGTTTGGATACTGGTCCTCCTGATTGCCAAATGTCTTCACAAATAACGGTTGAGAATCTAAGGCCCTTATGTTCAAAGGTTAGAAGCTCATCTCCTGAGACGAATGTTCGGTACTCATCGAAGACTGAGTAGTTAGGCAGGTGATGCTTGTTGTATTTACCAATCACTTTGCCATCAAGCAATACCGTTGCCGAGTTGTGAGCAATGGCCCAGCCAGTTTGATCTTGAGCGGAGGCTATTGATGGATGCCCAATTACGACTGCAATGTGGCTGAGGTTGTTTTTGACTAGGTTCTGGGCTAGTTCGCGAAGTGCAAGCTCGGAATCAAGAATGAAAGACTCCCTGGTGGCAAGATCTTCAATGG